>NZ_JBEXID010000036.1:0-76619 GCF_040608395.1 Streptomyces sp. NPDC005181 | reverse complement strand
TGCAGGGGGGACCCTGTGGGAGAGTAGGACGCCGCCGAACAATTATTCCGGGAAAGCCCCGCACCTCTGGTGCGGGGCTTTTCTGCGTTCACGGGCAGATCGCTACCCCTGTGCATCCGCCGGCAGTGGCTGAGGGTAGGCTCAGGGGGCATCATTGACACGTTCTTTCACAGGAGGCCCCCGGGTGGAGGTCCAGGAGACTCGGGTTCAGACGGACCGGGTCCTCACCATCCCCAACATCCTCAGCATGGCTCGCCTTCTCGGGGTACCGCTCTTCCTGTGGCTGATTCTTCGCCCCGAGTTCGGCGGGCCCAAGAGCGATGGCTGGGCGCTGCTGGTCCTGATGTTCAGCGGGATCAGTGATTACCTCGACGGTAAGCTCGCCCGTCGGTGGAACCAGATCAGCAGCCTCGGGCGACTCCTGGACCCGGCGGCGGACCGCCTGTACATCCTTTCGACACTCGTCGGACTGACCTGGCGTGAGATCCTTCCGCTCTGGCTCACCGCTGCGCTCCTGGCCCGTGAGCTGATGCTTCTCGTCATGGTGGGAATCCTCAGGCGCCACGGCTATCCGCCGCCCCAGGTGAACTTCCTGGGGAAGGCGGCTACGTTCAACCTGATGTACGCCTTCCCCTTGTTGCTGCTCAGTGACGCAAGTGGTTGGCTTGGATCGCTGGCCGCTATTTTCGGATGGGCGTTCGCAGGGTGGGGTACAACGCTCTATTGGTGGGCAGGGATCCTCTATGTGGTTCAGGTCCGCCGGCTAGTCAAGGCGGATGTAGTAGCCGATTGAGCTCGTTGATGCGGCGCCGTGCAGTGTGGCCGGTCCGCGGTGAAGTCTCAGGTGTTGCCCTGACGGGTGAAGTCGGCTAGACCGTCGTCTCTTCAAGGAGGACGTTTCCGACATGAAGGCCGTCGTGATGGCTGGTGGTGAAGGCACTCGCCTTCGCCCCATGACCTCGAGCATGCCCAAGCCTCTCCTGCCTGTCGCCAATCGGCCGATCATGGAGCATGTGCTGCGCCTGCTCAAGCGGCATGGGCTCAATGAGACCGTCGTGACCGTCCAGTTTCTCGCCTCTCTCGTCAAGAATTACTTCGGCGACGGCGAAGAGCTCGGAATGGAGCTCACTTATGCCAACGAGGAGAAACCTCTAGGTACCGCAGGGAGCGTGAAGAACGCCGAAGAGGCGTTGAAGGACGACACCTTCCTGGTTATTTCAGGTGATGCTCTCACCGACTTCGACCTCACCGATCTCATCGCCTTCCACAAGGAAAAGGGCGGGCTCGTCACGGTGTGCCTGACCCGGGTTCCGAATCCGCTGGAATTCGGCATCACGATTGTTGACGAGGGTGGCCAGGTCGAGCGCTTCCTGGAGAAGCCCACGTGGGGTCAGGTCTTCTCGGACACGGTCAACACGGGCATCTATGTGATGGAGCCCGAGGTCTTCGACTATGTCGAGGCCGATGTCTCGGTCGACTGGTCCGGTGATGTCTTCCCTCAGCTCATGAAGGAAGGCAAGCCGATCTATGGCTACGTCGCCGAGGGCTACTGGGAGGACGTGGGCACACACGAGAGTTATGTGAAGGCCCAGGCCGACGTTCTTGAGCGCAAGGTCGACGTCGAGATCGACGGCTTCGAGATCTCGCCCGGTGTATGGGTCGCGGAAGGCGCCGAGGTGCACCCGGACGCGGTGCTGCGGGGGCCCGTGTACATCGGGGACTACGCGAAGATCGAGGCCGGTGCCGAGCTTCGTGAGCACACGGTCATCGGTTCGAACGTCGTCGTCAAGACGGGTGCGTTCCTGCACCGGGCAGTGATTCACGACAACGTCTACATCGGGCAGCACTGCAACCTGCGTGGATGTGTGATCGGAAAGAACACCGACATCATGCGGGCGGCCCGCATCGAGGACGGTGCGGTCATCGGGGACGAGTGCCTGGTCGGTGAGGAATCGATCATTCAGGGCAATGTCCGGGTCTATCCGTTCAAGACCATCGAGGCCGGCGCCTTCGTCAACACCTCGGTGATCTGGGAGTCGCGCGGGCAGGCTCATCTCTTCGGCGCCCGCGGTGTCTCGGGAATCCTGAACGTGGAGATCACGCCGGAACTCGCTGTGCGGCTGGCCGGTGCGTACGCCACCACCCTCAAGAAGGGTTCGACCGTCACCACTGCCCGCGACCACTCGCGAGGTGCCCGTGCGCTGAAGCGAGCGGTCATCTCGGCGTTGCAGGCCAGCGCCATCGACGTACGGGACCTGGAGAACGTACCGCTGCCGGTCGCGCGTCAGCAGACCGCCCGGGGCAGCGCCGGCGGGATCATGATCCGCACCTCGCCCGGAGTGCCCGACTCGGTCGACATCATGTTCTTCGACGAGCGGGGAGCGGACCTGTCCCAGGCGCGCCAGCGCAAGCTGGACCGGGTCTACGCACGTCAGGAGTACCGACGGGCCTTCCCGGGAGAGATCGGCGATCTGCACTTCCCGTCCAGCGTCTTCGACTCCTACACCGGATCGCTGCTGCGCAATGTGGACACCACCGGGATCGCCGCCGCAGGCCTCAAGGTCGTCGTCGACGCGTCCAACGGAAGTGCCGGGCTCGTACTGCCCAGCCTGCTCGGGCGGCTCGGCGTGGACGCGCTGACGATCAACCCCGGGCTCGACGAATCACGGCCCACCGAGTCCGCCGACAGCCGGCGTTCCGGGCTCGTGCGGCTCGGGGAGATCGTGTCCTCGGCGCGGGCCGCGTTCGGCGTGCGATTCGACCCGGTCGGTGAGCGGCTCTCCCTGGTCGACGAGCGGGGCCGGATCGTGGAGGACGACCGGGCACTGCTGGTGTTGCTCGACCTGGTGGCTGCCGAGCGGCGCAGTGGGCGAGTGGCGCTGCCGGTGACGACGACGCGGGTCGCCGAACAGGTGGCCGCGTACCACGGCACACAGGTCGAGTGGACGACGACGTCACCCGACGATCTGACGCGCGTGGGACGCCAGGAAGGCACCATCTTCGGTGGTGACGGGCGCGGTGGCTTCATCGTTCCCGAATTCAGCAGCGTATTCGACGGCTCAGCCGCCTTCGTGCGGCTGATCGGGCTCGTCGCGAGGACGCAGCTCACGCTCAGCCAGATCGACGCCCGCATCCCCCGCGCGCATGTCCTGCGCCGCGATCTGGCCACGCCGTGGGCCGTCAAGGGGCTGGTCATGCGCCGTGTGGTGGAGGCCGCCGGCGACCGCGACGTCGACACCACCGACGGCGTACGGGTCGTCGAGGCGGACGGGCGCTGGGTGATGGTGCTTCCGGACCCGGCTGAGGCCGTCACCCATTTGTGGGCGGAAGGCCCCGACGACGCCTCGGCGCAGGCGCTGCTCGACGAATGGTCGATGGTCGTGGACAGCGCAGGTCACTGACCGTTCCACGGGTGCGCCGGGAGATGCTGTGACGCGCCTCCCGGCGCATCGGTGGGGCCATTCGGCGGTAGCAGCAGCGACGTGCGACGATGTGCGGCATGTCGCAGCAGCCCCCCGATCGGAGTACCGCCTCGCCCTCCGCGCGCCCCGACGCGTCCATGTCGCTGCTGACCAATGTGATGGACCACAGCCTGGACGACGGTTACGCCGAGGCCACCGCGCGCCGCGAGGCCGACGGGAGCGCGGCAATGCCCCGCACGCTGAAGGCGAAGCTGGCCCTCGCGGGGGGTCTTGTGCTTGCTGCTCTGGTCGTCACCCTCGGTGCCGCGGAGGCACGCGTCTCGGCGCCTGTCCTTGCCAAGGAGCGCGAGGAACTCATCGACCGTATCGATGCAGAGACATCGGCGGCCGACACCCTCGAGTCCCAGGTGGACAAGTTGCGTGGCGAGGTGAGCGAGCGTCAACGTAAAGCGTTGGAAAAGCATGGTGGGGACCAGGGCGAGCTTGTGGCGCTGCTCTCCGGGGCGACCGCGGTGCAGGGGCCCGGTGTGAAGCTCGTCGTCGACGATGCGAAGGACACCGATCAGGGCGGTGGCGGACCGCGGGAGACCAGCGGTTTCGCCGATACGGGGCGGGTGCGCGACCGGGACCTGCAGCGGGTCGTCAACGGTCTGTGGCAGTCCGGGGCGGAAGCGATCGCCATCAACGGGCAGCGGCTGACAGCCCTGTCGGCCATCCGTGCCGCAGGCGACGCCATACTGGTCGACAACAGACCGCTCGTGCCGCCGTACACGGTACTTGCGGTGGGGAAGGGGAAGCGGCTCAGTACCGCGTTCCAGGACAGTGCCGACGGTCAGTATCTTCAGGCGCTGAAGGATACGTTCTCCATCCGGACCAGCATCTCCGTCCAGGAGCAGGTGCGCCTCCCGGCTGCTCCGAGCCTGACCGTACGAACAGCAGAGCCGAAGGCCGCAGACACCGGCAGTGGTGCGGCAGACACAGGGAAGGGCACATCGTGATCGCCGTACTGGGCCTCGTCGTGGGAGTCGTGGTCGGACTGTTGGTCCGGCCCGAGGTGCCGGCGGTGGTCGAGCCCTATCTTCCGATCGCTGTCGTGGCCGCGCTCGACGCGGTCTTCGGCGGGCTGCGCGCCATGCTCGACGGCATCTTCGTCGACAAGGTCTTCGTGGTGTCGTTCCTCTCGAACGTCGTCGTGGCCGCCCTGATCGTGTTCCTGGGCGACAAGCTGGGCGTCGGGGCCCAGCTCTCCACCGGTGTGGTGGTCGTGCTCGGTATCCGGATCTTCTCCAACGCCGCGGCGATCCGCCGGCACGTCTTCCGGGCCTGAAGCCGATGAGCGACGAAGAACTTCCCCGTGACACCGAGCGCACCGGCGAGCCGGCGGCCGGCGCCCCCGAGGAGCTCACCGGGCGCCGGCGGCTGATCGCCGCCGTGTGGCCGCCCCGGGTGACCCGGGCTCAACTCATCGTGGCGCTGCTGCTGTTCGTCCTCGGCTTGGGGCTGGCGATCCAGGTGCGGTCGAACAGCGACAACAGCGCACTGCGCGGTGCGCGCCAGGAGGACCTGGTCCGGATTCTCGATGAACTCGACGACCGTACGCAGCGTCTTGAGGATGAGAAGCAGCGTCTGGACGATCAGCGAACGGAGCTGGAAAACAGCTCGGACCAGGCCGAGGAAGCCCGTAAGCAGACAGTGGAGAAGGAGCGGCAACTCGGTATTCTCGCGGGCACCGTGGCGGCGCACGGGCCCGGGATCACACTGACGATCAACGACCCGGGCGGTGCGGTGGAGCCGGACATGCTGCTCGACGCACTCCAGGAGCTGCGTGCGGCGGGTGCGGAGGCGATCGAGGTCAACGGGGTGAGAGTGGTTGCCAACACGTACTTCTCCGGTGACGGCGGTGCCATCAAGGTCGACGACCGGCGCATCTCCGCGCCCTATGTCTTCAAGGTCATCGGCAAGCCGCAGGACCTGGAGCCGGCCCTGAACATTCCCGGCGGTGTCGTGCAGACGCTGGAGAAGGAACAGGCCACCGTACACGTGGCACAGGCCGACGACATCGTCGTGGATGCCTTGCGACCGGCGAAGCGGCCTGACTACGCTCGGTCGTCATCCCAGTGAGGCAGCCGGGTGCGGGCGTCGAAGGACACAGACACGAGGTTGCGGGGGGTCGCCGCATCGTAATGGTGACGCGTGGTGGAAACTGTCGAGTGGCTACGGACGTTGTGAAGATGTCCGGGTCGGCAGGTGTGTTCATTCAGGGTTCGTCCTGCCCCACGGGCGGGTCTATTTCGGTCAAGGGGAATCGCCCGTGAAGTTGTTTGGGAAGTTGTTCGGCAAGAGCGCACGCGATGAAGCTGCGCGCCATCGCGCACCGCGCCATGGCCAGGCCGATGAGCGGGGCACGGAACGCCCGCTCTTCCGCGACGAAGTGGCGGGTACGGGCGGTGACATTTCGGGTGGTTCCGGCGCGTCGTCTGTTGACCCTGCCGGTGCGGGACGCATAGGTTTCGGGGATCCATCAACCTCGAGTACGGGTGGAGGGTTTGCGTCCATGCCGGTCTGTACGAGGTGCGGTCATCGCAACGCCGAGGCCAGTCGTTTCTGCTCCAACTGTGGTGCGCCGCTGAGGGGTGGTGCTCCGTCCGAGCGCCCCTCGGAGACGACCTCGACCATCTCCATCTCCGGTCTCGAGGCGTACGAGGCGGAGGCGACAGGCCAGACGTCCGTGCCGTCCCTCACTCCCGAGGCCCAGGCCGCCGTCGATGCCCTGCCGCTCGGCTCGGCGCTCCTGGTGGTGCGCCGCGGTCCGAACTCCGGCAGCCGCTTCCTGCTGGACAGTGAGCTGACCACGGCCGGCCGCCACCCGCAGAGCGACATCTTCCTCGACGACGTGACGGTCTCGCGCCGTCATGTGGAGTTCCGCCGGAGCCCCGACGGCAGCTTCACGGTCGAGGACGTCGGCAGTCTCAATGGCACGTACGTCAATCGCGAGCGCATCGACTCCGTCGCGCTGTCCAACGGCGACGAAGTGCAGATCGGGAAGTACCGGCTGGTCTTCTACGCAAGCCAGCGGGGCATCTGACCCGTCAGGGAAGGTCCATGCTGAGAACATCGACGGGCGGTGCCGGTCACGGCACCGCCACCGCCGACAGCCGTGCGATGAGTATCGGCGCGGTGCTCCTGCAGCTGCGGGACGAATTCCCCGAAGTCACCATCTCCAAGATTCGCTTTCTGGAGGCCGAGGGGCTCGTCGAGCCGCAGCGGACGCCGTCCGGATACCGGAAGTTCCGGCCCGACGACGTCGAGCGGCTGGCGCAGGTGCTGCGGATGCAGCGGGACCACTACCTTCCGCTGAAGGTCATCCGGGAGCACCTGGACGCCCTCGCCCGCGGTGAGCAGGCGTCCCTGCCGTCCGCGGGCGGGCAGCGGGACCTGACCGACGGATCCTGGGACGCCGAGTCCGGGCGGGCGACCGCGGCACGGATCGGGCGTGCCGAGCTGCTGGCCGCTGCCGAGGTGACCGAGAGCGAGCTCGAGGAGTGGGAGTCGTACGGCCTGGTCGCTCCGACGGCGGAAGACGGCTACGACGCCGAGACGGTGACCGTGGCCAAACTTGTGGCGGATCTGGGTCGATTTGGTCTCGAACCGCGTCATCTGCGGACCATGCGAGGGGCCGCGGAGCGTGAGGCCGGTCTGATCGAGCAGGTGGTTGCGCCCCTGCGCCGACACCGGAATCCGCAGACCAGGGCGCATGCGGAGGCCACGGCCAGGGAGCTCGCGGAGCTCTCCGTACGGCTGCATTCAGCCTTCGTTCAGACCGCTCTGCACATCCGGTTCCACTGATCACGGGGGAGCCCGACTACCCAAACCTGCCGAGCACGTCCTAGGGTTGCTGTGTGAACGAGCTCGACGTTGTGGGTGTCCGGGTGGAAATGCCCTCCAACCAACCGATCGTGCTCCTGCGTGAAGTGGGAGGCGACCGGTACCTCCCCATTTGGATCGGTCCTGGCGAGGCGACCGCGATCGCCTTCGCCCAGCAGGGCATGGCTCCGGCCAGGCCGCTGACCCATGATCTCTTCAAGGATGTGCTCGAGGCCCTCGGCCAGGAGCTCACCGAGGTCCGGATCACGGACCTCCGGGAAGGGGTCTTCTACGCGGAGCTGGTCTTCGCCAGCGGGGTCGAGGTGAGCGCGCGTCCGTCCGACGCCATAGCGCTCGCGCTGCGCACCGGCACGCCGATCTACGGCAGTGACGGGGTGCTCGACGACGCGGGGATCGCCATCCCGGACGAGCAGGAGGACGAGGTCGAGAAGTTCCGGGAGTTCCTCGACCAGATCTCACCGGAGGACTTCGGTACCAACAGTCAGTGACCGTCCTGCGGGGGGTGCCATCAGCGCATTCGGCAAGCCATTCCCCGGAATGAGACACGGGAAACCACCCTCAGGGTGATTATCACCCGGCGTGCCGAGTGTGGCGATCGTTGACGCACCCCGAGTGACTGCCTACCTTCGAGATGGCAGGTCAAGGACGGAGGTCGGCGTGAGAAGCAGCGGCGACGGTACGGCAGTGGGTGGGCCGTATTCGCAGCACGGAAGTACAGCCGGCCGCACCATCAGGCAACCGGTTCAACCGGAGGCGATGGCGGGGGACGGCGTGGCAGCGGCCGGCGACATCGGGTATCGCGGGCCGACGGCGTGCGCGGCGGCAGGAATCACCTATCGGCAGCTCGACTACTGGGCGCGCACAGGGCTCGTCGAGCCGAGCGTGCGTCCCGCCTACGGATCGGGCACACAGCGGCTCTACAGCTTCAGGGACGTCGTCCTGCTGAAGATCGTGAAGCGTTTCCTGGACACGGGTGTGGCGCTGCAGAACATCCGCACCACGGTCCAGCATCTGCGTGCCCGGGGGTTCAAGGATCTTGAGCGGATGACACTCATGAGCGACGGCGCGACGGTCTACGAGTGCTCCTCGCCCGACGAGGTCGTGGATCTGCTCCAGGGGGGCCAGGGGGTCTTCGGCATCGCCGTGGGGGTGGTGTGGCGGGACGTCGACGCCGCACTGTCGCAGCTGCACGGTGAGCGGGTGGACACGGGCGAGACGCTGGTCGGCAACAATCCCACCGACGAGCTCGCCCGGCGGCGCAACCGCGCAGTCTGACCGCGTGCAGATCCGGGGCGCGGCGATTGTCAGTGCCGTAGGGCAGCATCGATTGATGTGAGAGCCGCGCCCACCATCCTGCATCTCGACATGGATGCCTTCTACGCCTCTGCGGAGCAGGCGGCGAAGCCGAGCCTGCGCGGCAAGCCGGTCGTGGTCGGCGGGCTGGGGCCGCGCGGGGTTGTCGCCACCGCGTCGTACGAGGCCCGGCGGTTCGGGGTGCATTCGGCGATGCCGACGGCCCAGGCCCGGCGCCTGGCACCCAACGCCGCCTACCTGGTGCCCCGCTTCACGCTGTACCGGACGGTGAGCGACCAGGTGATGGAGCTGCTCGGTCGGCTCTCACCGCTGGTGGAGCCGCTCAGCCTGGACGAGGCCTTTGTCGATCTGGAGGCCGGCGGCGTGGCTGACGACTCGGCCTCGGCGCGGGCCATCGGTGAGCAGTTGCGTGACGCCATCAGAGCCGTCACCGGGCTCACCGGCTCGGTGGGCCTCGCCGGCTCCAAGATGCTGGCCAAGATCGCCTCGGAGGAGGCCAAGCCGGACGGGCTGCTGCTCATCGAGCCGGGAACCGAGCGTGAGCTGCTCGCGCCCATGTCCGTACGCATCCTGCCGGGCGTCGGACCCGCTACCGGGGACCACCTGCGACGCGCCGGGATGACCACGGTCGACGACCTGGCCGAGGCGGGCGAGGACGAGCTCGTACGGCTGCTGGGGAAGGCTCATGGCGTCTCGCTGCACCGCATGGCCCTCGGGTACGACAACCGCCCCGTCGTCGCCGAGCGCGACGCGAAGTCGGTCTCGGTCGAGGACACCTTCGACATGGACCTGCACGACCGAATCCGGGTCAGGACGGAGGTCGACCGGCTGGCCGACCGCTGTGTCCAGCGGCTGCGGGCCGCGGAGCGGTCGGGGCGGACCGTGGTGCTGAAGGTTCGCAGGTACGACTTCTCGACGCTCACGCGGTCCGAGACGCTGCGAGGGCCCACGGACGACCCCGCGGTGGTCAGGGAGGCCGCCGCGCGCCTCCTGGAGGCCGTGGACACCACCGGAGGCGTACGGCTGCTCGGTGTGGGTGTCACGGGGCTTGCCGACTACACGCAGGAAGATCTCTTCGCACAGGCGGCCGGTGAGCGGTCCGTGCCCGACGGCCCGGCCGACGAGGACCAAGTCCCGGGCGAGCACGGGGAGGAGCCGGCGGCCGGTGCATCGGAGGAGACTCCCGAGCAGCTCGCGGCCCGGAGGTGGCCCGCCGGGCACGACGTCCGCCATGGCGTTTATGGGCACGGCTGGGTGCAGGGCAGCGGGGTGGGGCGGGTGACGGTGCGGTTCGAGGAACCCGAGTCGCCGCCCGGCCGGGTGCGCACGTTCCGTATCGACGATCCGGAGCTTCGGCCCGCGGATCCGCTGCCACTGGTGCGCGATCCCGTGGACTACTCGTCCTGGCCGGCCAGCCTGCCGAAGTCCCGGTCCGGCCCCGGCTCCTCGGGTGGCGAGTCCAGACCGTAGTGCCGGTAGAGCTGGAGTTCCTGTTCCGGCGAGAGATGGCGGCCCACACCGAAGTCGGGTGCGTCCTTGATCAGCGCACGGTCGAAGGGGATCCGGAGCGAGTCGTCGACGAATTCGCTGGGCTCCAGCGGGACGAAGGCGTCCCTGCTGAACAGTCCGGTGCGTACGGCGGCCCACTCGGGGACACCGGTCGCGTCGTCGAGATACACCTCGTCGATGGTGCCGATCTTGGTGCCCTTGCGGTCGAACGCCTTGCGGCCTATAAGGCTGCGCGGATCGATGTCGGTCTGCACGGTCCCTCCCATTGGTCGCGGCTACTCCACAGGCACTACGAAAGTGCAGATCCGGGGCTTCGGCCACTCGAGATTTCTGAGACGTACCCCGCTGGTAGGCTGACTACGGCTGCTGACCCCGTGCGGGAGAGTCCTCCGGAGCACATCCGGCAGGCGCCGAAGGAGCAAATCCTCCCCGGAATCTCTCAGGCCCCCGTACCGCACGGACGAGGTCACTCTGGAAAGCAGGGCGGGTTTCGTGGCGGCAGACGCCGGGACGGATCCTTTCCTCACCGACGGTGAAAGCCGGTACGCCGCAGGGCGGACCGGTGAAGCTCTCAGGTTGAGATGACAGAGGGGGAGGCCGTCCGGGCACCCGCGCCGCTGTGCCCCTCGCAGGTCGTGACAGACCAGGAGGCCTCCACCATGACCCCCCGTCGCACTCCGCTCTCCCAACTGGAGCAGGGCATCCCCTTCGAACAGCGCCACATCGGACCCGATGCCGAGGCGCAGGCGAAGATGCTCGCCCAGGTTGGTTACGGCTCGCTCGACGACCTGACCGCGGCCGCGGTGCCCGATGTCATCAAGAGCGCGGAGGCGCTGCAACTGCCGACGGCCCGCACCGAGGCCGAGGTCCTGGCCGAGCTGCGCTCGCTCGCCGACCGCAACCAGGTCGTCGCGCCGATGATCGGCCTCGGCTACTACGGCACCTTCACCCCGCCGGTGATCCTCCGCAACGTCATGGAGAACCCCGCCTGGTACACGGCCTACACGCCGTACCAGCCGGAGATCTCGCAGGGCCGACTCGAGGCCCTCCTCAACTTCCAGACGATGGTCGCCGAGCTGACCGGGCTGCCCACCTCAGGCGCCTCGCTGCTCGACGAGGGCACCGCGGCCGCCGAGGCCATGGCACTCGCGCGGCGCGTCGGCAAGGTCAAGGACGGCGTCTTCCTGGTCGACGCCGACACCTTGCCGCAGACCGTCGCGGTGATAGAGACCCGCGCAGAGCCGACCGGTGTCGAGGTCGTCGTCGCCGACCTCAGCGAGGGCATCCCCGCCGACGTCGCCGAGCGCGGTGTCTTCGGCGTGCTGCTCCAGTACCCGGGCGCCTCCGGCGCCGTCCGGGACATCAAGCCTGTCATCGAGCAGGCCCATGAGCTCGGCGCCGTCGTCACCGTCGCCGCCGACCTGCTGGCCCTGACTCTCCTCACCTCGCCCGGCGACCTCGGCGCGGACATCGCCGTCGGCACCACGCAGCGCTTCGGCGTGCCGATGGGCTTCGGCGGACCGCACGCGGGCTTCATGGCCGTGCGCGACAAGTTCGCCCGCAGCCTGCCCGGCCGCCTCGTCGGCGTCTCCGTCGACGCGGACGGCAACAAGGCGTACCGCCTGGCCCTGCAGACCCGCGAGCAGCACATCCGCCGCGAGAAGGCCACCAGCAACATCTGTACCGCTCAGGTGCTGCTCGCCGTCATGGCCGGCATGTACGCCGTCTACCACGGCCCCGACGGACTGCGGACGATCGCGCGGCGCACGCACCGCTACGCCACGATCCTGGCCGAGGGCCTGCGGGCCGCCTCCATCGACGTCGAGACCGACGCCTACTTCGACACGCTCACCGTGCGGGTCCCGGGCAGGGCCGCCGAGGTCGTCGCCGATGCCCGTGAGCGCGGCGTCAACCTGCGGCTCGTCGACGCCGACCTGGTCTCCCTCGCCTGCGACGAGACCACCACCCGCACCCAGATCGCCGCCGTCTGGGCGGCCTTCGGCACCGACGGCGACATCGAGGCGCTGGATGCCGCGGCCGCCGATGCGCTGCCCGAGTCCGTGCTGCGCACCGATGACTTCCTCACCCACCCGGTCTTCCACCAGCACCGCTCCGAGACCGCGATGCTCCGCTACCTGCGCAGGCTCGCCGACCGTGACTACGCGCTGGACCGGGGCATGATTCCGCTCGGCTCCTGCACCATGAAGCTGAACGCGACCACCGAGATGGAGTCGATCACCTGGCCCGAGTTCGGTTCGCTCCACCCGTTCGCGCCGGCCGAGCAGGCCGAGGGCTTCCTCACGCTCATCCGTGAGCTGGAGGAGCGTCTCGCAGAGGTCACCGGGTACGACGCGGTCTCCCTTCAGCCGAACGCGGGCTCGCAGGGCGAGTTCGCGGGTCTGCTGGCCGTGCGCGCGTACCACCGGGCCAACGGCGACGACCAGCGCACCGTCTGCCTCATCCCGTCCTCCGCACACGGCACCAACGCCGCGAGCGCCGTGATGGCGGGCATGAAGGTCGTCGTGGTGAAGACCGCCGACGACGGCGAGGTCGACGTCGAGGACCTCCGCGCCAAGATCGAGCAGTACCGCGACGAGCTGGCCGTGCTCATGATCACGTACCCGTCGACGCACGGTGTCTTCGAGGAGCATGTCGCCGACATCTGCGCCGAGGTGCACGACGCGGGCGGTCAGGTCTACGTCGACGGCGCCAACCTGAACGCGCTCGTCGGCCTCGCCAAGCCGGGCCGGTTCGGTGGCGATGTCTCGCACCTGAACCTGCACAAGACCTTCTGCATCCCGCACGGCGGCGGCGGTCCGGGCGTCGGTCCGGTCGGCGTCCGCGCGCACCTCGCGCCGTACCTCCCGAACCACCCGCTGCAGCCCGCCGCGGGTCCCGAGACCGGTGTCGGACCGATCTCGGCCGCTCCGTGGGGCTCGGCCGGCATCCTGCCGATCTCGTGGGCGTACGTACGCCTGATGGGCGGGGAGGGCCTGAAGCGTGCGACGCAGGTCGCCGTACTCGCCGCCAACTACATCGCCAAGCGTCTGGAGCCGCACTACCCGATCCTGTACACCGGCCCGGCCGGACTGGTGGCGCACGAGTGCATCGTGGATCTGCGGCCGATCTCCAAGGCGACCGGTGTCAGCGTCGACGACATCGCCAAGCGCCTGGTCGACTACGGCTTCCACGCGCCGACCATGTCCTTCCCGGTGGCCGGGACACTGATGATCGAGCCGACCGAGAGCGAGGACCTCGCCGAGCTCGACCGGTTCTGCGACACAATGATCGCCATTCGCCACGAGGTCGAGAAGGTCGCGTCCGGCGAGTGGAGCGCGGACGACAACCCGCTCATCAACGCTCCGCACACGGCCGCCATGCTCGGCGGGGGATGGAACCACGGCTACAGCCGCGAGGAGGCCGTCTTCCCGGCCGGAGTCTCGGCCGCCGACAAGTACTGGCCGCCGGTGCGCCGGATCGACGGTGCGTTCGGCGACCGTAACCTCGTCTGCTCCTGCCCGCCGCTGGACGAGTACGACAACTGACCCACCCGTCGGGTGTGACGCGGACATGCGTCGGGGCCGGTGCGGAGATCTTCTCCGGGCCGGCCCCGTTCGTACGGGCCGCGGTCAGGCGGCCTTCATCACCCGGCCGGTGTCCAGCGGCCGATGCGGGGCGATGATCTGCCCGTCCGGGAGCAGCTCACCGGTGTCCTCGAAGAGCAGGACGCCGTTGCACAGCAGGCTCCAGCCCTGTTCCGGATGGTGGGCCATCAGGCGGGCGGCCTCCCGGTCGGCTGAGTCGGCAGTCGGGCAGGGTGGTTGGTGCTGGCACATGGGTGGGTTCTTTCGCTGCGTTGTGGTGAGTGTCCTGCGGCTTGATGAGGTGTTCATGGCCGCCCCCCGTATCAATCGGTCCGGTCCCAGTGTTGCCCCACGGGCGTCAATCCGCAGGTATTTCGCGGCAGCACTTCTCCTACTCCCATGACGCATCACCCGGCCGGACGGTTCAACACAACTGCACTGTCCCTTCGGGTGGTTCGGGGTGGCCGGACCAGACTAGTCCGGATGGCCTCCGGGGGCGTCCGAGCAGTAGCGTGCCCCGCCACCGGAAACGGCGACGGGGCACAGCACTGCGGGCCGGAGGCGGGCTGTGGTCAGGCTGGTGAACCGAGCAGGGGACCGGGGCCAGGGGTGATACGCAGCGTCATCACGGGGAGCAGATCGGCGACCCGGTGCGGGCGGTGTGCCGCGATGCCCGGTGGGGCGGGTGCCAGCGGTACCAGCAGGTCGGTGGGGGCGAGCGTGCCGCCGGACGCATCGGCCTCGATGTCCTCGTGCAGCCACAGCGTCAGCATGTAGAGCTCGGGGATGGAGAGCAGACGCGGCTGATAGTGCGGTGTCACCGTCTCCGCCTGGCGCAGGGCAAGTTCGGTCGAGGCAATGTACGGACCCTCGAAGAAGTGCGAGAAGGTCCACCCGTCCGGGGTGAGCATGGTATCGGCCGCGGCGACGGCCCGCTCCGAGCTGCGGATCAGGAAGCGCCACGCGGCCAGGCTGGTGCGTGGTGCGAGCCCGCTCGGGCCGATCCGCTCCAGCACATGGACGGGGAGCGGGAGTTCGGGGCTCAGCGGTCCCTGGACGGACCGGAGAGCCGGGGTGCGGGCCTCGCGGACTGCGGTGGGTGAACCGAGTGCCGCGAGGACGCTGCGCAGGGCGGGCGCGGGAGCCGGAGGTACGTGCAGCGGCATAGTGGGTCGCCTCTCACTTCGGAGACACGGTGATGCGTGGGCGGGGGCAGACGGCGCTGTCGGCGTGCGGGGCCAGAGGAGGCCGGTGACTGGGCCGGTGCGTCAACTCTCTGCCTCGTCCGCGGAGTTTATACGACAGGTGTTCACACGGTGTTTCCGCTAGCCGCCTCAGGCATTGCCGGCAAGGCGGTATCCGGACTTTATTATGCGGAGAATCTGCTGATTCGGTGTGTGTGGCGCAGCTGCTGCCTGGTGTTTTTTCCCGGCCGCGGTCGGCCGAAACACGCCGACGATTTCACCGCCCGCCGCACGGCGGAAACTGTGCAGTGCTTCATGCCGTCGGAATGTGCCCCTGGCGGCACCCTCAGATTAGTGGGTCCGCGCTGTCCGTGGGGGCGTTATCGATCACCTGCCCTGGGCATTATCGACCGTGACGCGAGCGGCCTGGGCCGCGGGCTGCCCACTCGAGGAGGGACGCTTCGATGGGGGAGAAGGTCGTGGCGGGCGCTTTTGACCTGTCCGATCGGCAGAGGTACCGGAGGAAGCTCCACCGGTGCCTGGAGGGGCTGGGGAGACTCCTGGTGGAGCGGAGGTTCGACCGCCCGCGCAACCTCATGGGCATGGAGATCGAGCTGAATCTGGCAGGTGTGGACGGCCTGCCTAGGATGATGAATGCGGAGGTGCTGGAGCGGATCGCGAGCCGTGATTTCCAGACCGAACTCGGGATGTTCAATTTGGAAGTAAACATAGTCCCGCACCGCCTGGCCGGACGCGTATTCGATCAACTGGCCGAGGAGCTCAGGACCGGCCTGGGATATGCCCACCGCAAGGCGGGAGAGGTCGCCGCCGGCATCATGATGATCGGAATACTGCCGACCCTCGACCATCAGGACCTGGTCGCGGCGAACCTCTCGGACGGGGACCGCTACGCGCTGCTGAACGATCAAATGGTGGCGGCGCGCGGCGAGGATTTCGCGCTCGATATCGAAGGCGTGGAACGATTGGTCTGTACCTCCTCCTCGATAACGCCCGAAGCGGCCTGTACCTCGGTCCAGCTGCATCTGCAGGTGACCCCGGCACGGTTCGCGGACGTGTGGAACGCGGCTCAGGCCGTCGCCGCCGTCCAGATCGCCCTGGGCGCCAACTCGCCCTTCCTGTTCGGCAGGGAGCTGTGGCGGGAGTCCCGCCCGCCGCTCTTCCAGCAGGCCACTGACACCAGGCCACCCGAACTGCAGAATCAGGGGGTGCGTCCGCGGACCTGGTTCGGCGAGCGGTGGATCAGTTCCGCGTATGAGCTCTTCGAGGAGAATCTGCGCTACTTCCCGCCGCTGCTGCCGATCTGTGACGAGGAGGACCCGCTGCAGATCCTCGACGAGGGCGGCGTGCCGGCGCTTCAGGAGCTTGTGCTGCACAACGGCACGGTCTACCGATGGAACCGGCCGGTGTACGGGCTGGCCGACGGCGTACCCCATCTCCGCGTCGAGAACCGCGTCCTGCCCGCCGGGCCCACCGTCACCGATGTGATAGCCAACGCCGCGCTCTACTACGGCCTGGTGCGGGCGCTCGCGGAGGAGCCCCGTCCGGTGTGGACCAGGCTGCCGTTCGCCGCCGCGGCCGAGAACTTCGACACCGCCTGCCGCCAGGGCATCGACGCCGAGCTGATCTGGCCCCGGCCGGGGCGGTCGGGCGGCCTGACCCGGGTGTCGGCCGTCAAGCTCGTACGGGACGAACTGCTGCCGCTCGCCGCGGCGGGGCTCGATGCCTGGAACATCGAGCCCGCGGACCGCGACCACTACCTCGGGGTCATCGAGGAGCGCTGCAAGCGGCGGGTGAACGGGGCGTCCTGGCAGGCGGACACGTACCACCGGGGGCTGGACGCCGGGCTCGCACGGGACGCGGCGCTCGCGGCCACCACGCGCCGGTATGCCGAGCTGATGCACAGCGGCGAGCCCGTGCACACCTGGCCGGTCGGCCTCCCGGACCGCCCTGAGACCGGCCGGGTGCGCCCGTAGGCCCTGTGCAGGTGCTGTCCGGCGCCTTTCCCGGCCGCGCGCCGGCTATTCCTCGGCGCGGCCGCACTGTACGGCTGTCATCACGTTGACCAGCGTGTACGGGTAGTCGAGCAGCGGGGTGCCGTCCTTCGGGTAGAAGAGATCGAGCCTCCCGTCCCCGGTCGAGCCGGTGTTGTGGGCGAACGCAGCCTGCTCGGAGAGCAGTATCGCCTGGTTGCGTTGCGGGTTGCCGCCCTCGGCGCCCCGAGTCGTCCTGCGCCAGCGTTTCGAGCATCTGCGTGTCACCGTCGGACATCCGCTGCGCGAGCAGTTTGGCGGTGACCGCGACCCTGGTGTCGCTGTCTCCGCCCTGCTGGTCCGACGAAGCGGCGATGCTGGTGAGAGCCAGCAGGCCGGTGGCGCTGCGTGCGGGATCTGCGGCGCCGAGGCGCACCTTGTCCGACTCCGTCGCCGAGCCCGTCAACTCGGCCCAGGAGTACTTCTTCTTCGGCCAGCCGAGGGCTGACCTCGTCCTTGCGCGCCTGGTCGGCGACTGCACGCACGGCGGGGGCGATGTCGGGTGAGGTCATCATGGATGGCCGTACGGCGGACTCCTCGCAGGACTTCGAGAACGACAACAGGCCACCCTGCGCAGCGACTGCCGTACCTGCCGCTACACCGAGGACGACCATGGTGGCGATGGCAACAGGGCGACGGCGTGGCGGAGAGCTGCCCCCGCCTGCTCACGTCGCGCAGTCATCGGGCAAGCTGTGGCGTCCCATGTCGGTGGTGCCCCTCCTTGAGGATGAACAAGGAAAAGGGGGACCACACCGTCACCAATGGTGGTCGTCCCCCGCCTGTCGAGCATGATCTTCGTACCTGTATTCGAGGCCCTAGCGGGACGGGGAGCGGGATGAGGCGCGAATGCACAGCTGAAGGCGGGTGTACAGGTGGCGGAGGAGCGCGTGGCTGATTCTTTCCCCCAAGAGGCCGTGTCACGACGGATCCTGCGGTCCGAAACAGTGCTGGTGCTGGCTCTCTCACTGGGTGCCAGCGGGGTGTCTGCCCTGATCAGTTTTGTCGGATCGCTGACGAAACCGGGGGCCTTGAAGGAACAGGCTGCGACGCTCAACAGCTCGTACGCTCCAGGGCGTCCCTGGCTGGATCTCGCCTGGCAACTCTTCGGTATCGCCACGGCGCTGGTCCCCGTCGCGCTGGTGGCGCACCTGCTGATCAGGGAGGGGACGAGCCTGCGTGCCATCGGGTTCGACCGGAGCAGGCCCGGGTCGGACCTGGGGCGCGGCGTGTTGATCGCGGCGGGCATCGGCAGCGCCGGGCTCGCCTTCTATCTGGTGGCGCGGGCTGCCGGGTTCAACCTCACGGTGGTTCCGGAGTCGCTTCCCGGCGTGTGGTGGAAGTATCCGGTACTGATCCTCTCCGCGCTGCAGAACTCCGTGGTGGAGGAAGTGATCGTCGTCGGGTATCTGCTTCGCAGACTCGGGCAGTTGGGGTGGACTCCGATGGCCTCCCTGGTGGCGAGTTCGGTGCTGCGTGGCTCGTACCACCTGTACCAGGGGATCGGCGGTTTCCTCGGCAACATGGCGATGGGCGTCGTCTTCGTGCTGCTGTACCGGCGCTGGGGGCGCGTGGGCCCGCTGGTCGTGGCGCATGCGCTGCTCGACATCGGGGCGTTCGTCGGGTACGCGCTGCTGGCCGGGAAGGTGGGGTGGCTGCCGACGCCGTGACCGGGTGGCGCGCAGAGAGGGGGCCTACGGATCATTGCGTACGCCCCCGTCCCCTGTCGGTCAGAAGGTGGTCAGCAGTTCACCGTCGACGACTGTCACCGCGCTGCCCGTCAGCAGTGTGCGGTCGCCGCGCAACGACGTGCGGACCAGGCCGGAACGCGCCGAGGCCTGCAGGCCGGTCAGCTCGTCACGGCCGAACCGGGCCGACCAGAAGGGGGCCAGTGCGGTGTGGGCGCTGCCGGTGACCGGGTCCTCGTCGATACCGACCCGGGGGAAGAAGCCGCGGGAGACGTAGTCGTAGCCACGGGCCGGGTCCTCGGCAGCGGCCGTGGCGATGATGCCGCGCCGTGAGCAGGCGGCCAGCCCGGCGAAGTCCGGGGTCAGTCCGCGTACGGACTCCTCGTCGGACAGTTCGACGAGCAGGTCGCCGATGTGGGCTCCGGTGTCGTGGACGGACAGCGGTTCCGCGCCCAGGGCGACGGCCAGGCCGGCCGGGGCGGAGGCCGGCGTGAGCGGGGCCGTGGGGAAGTCGAGTGTGAGTGAGCCGTTCGGGTGGGCGGTGGAGGTGAGGATCCCGCAGCGGGCGGCGAAGCGCACCGTTCCATGGGCCGTTCCGGTTGTGTGCAGGACGTGGGCTGTGGCGAGGGTGGCGTGCCCGCACATGTCCACTTCGGTGGCCGGGGTGAACCAGCGCAGCGCCCAGTCCGCCTCTCCGCCCGGCGGCAGGGGGTGCGCGAAGGCGGTCTCGGAGAGGTTCATCTCCAGGGCGACCTGCTGGAGCAGATCGGCTTCGGGGAAGGCGTCGGAGTCCAGGAGCAGCACGGCTGCGGGGTTGCCGGTGAAGGGGCGGTCGGTGAACGCGTCGACGATTCGGATCCTCATGGGATGACCGTAAGGGTTCCGGAAAGCGGCGGACCAAGGCCAATTCCAGGCCGCCGGCCCGGAATGCTGCGAGCTTCCCCAGAGGTTACGGCCGTCGTCCCCACGCGGAGACGAGCGGAGCGGTGGCCAGATCGAGGCGTCCGGTGGCGACGTTCTTCAGGTGCTGATCGATCTCCTCGTCGGTGGCGAGCCCCGACGCCACGAGCCGGTCGCGGATCTGTCGCACGGTGGCGGCCTCGAGGACGGTGCACGCCGGTGAGGCGATCGGGAAGTACGCGTCGGCCTGCACATCGTCCAGGCCCGCTTCACGCAGCAGCCGGGGCAAGGTCCGGCCGTAGGCCAGGTCTGCGCCGCGGGCCGCCATGAGTTCACGGAAGCCTGACCGGAGGCGATTGGCGAGGCGCTGTTCGGGGCCCGACTCGTCGGGGCACAGCAGCGGCTGCAACCCGGGGTCGGCGTCCTCCAGGAGGAGCACACCACCGGGGCGCAGCGCCTGGATCATCCGGCGCAGCGCCTCGGCGCGGTCGGTGACGTGCACGAGGACGAGCCGTGCATGCACCAGGTCGAAGCCACCGGGAGGCGGGGGATCGGCGGCGACATCGTGGCGCAGCACCTCGACGACTTCGTTCGCGGCGCCCTGCGCCCACGACACATCGATGTCCGTCGCGAGCACCGCTCCGGTCGGCCCGACCCGCGCGGCCAGCCCTGCGGGAACGGAGGGGCCGCCGGCTCCGATCTCCCAGCACCGCATACCCGTGGTGATCCCGAGCCGGTCGACATGCCGGAAGGTCCCCGGGTCGAAGAGTTCGGCGAGGGCGCCGAAGCGGATGCCCGCCTCGGACTGCTGGTTGTCGAGCAGGTAACCGTGGTCCGGGCCGTGCCCGTGCCCCGGGCCAGGTGCAGTCATGTCGCATCGCCTTCGTCCTGTGCCGTCTCGGGCACGTGCGCAAGTGTCCCATCGAAGGCTGAGCGCGTGGCATCGACCTCTGAGCTTGTTCGCTTTGTGGATGTGGGTCCGGGACGGCCACTCGTCCGATCGTCGGGCCCGGGGGATCTTCCGGTCAGGTGCTCAGCCGAAGTTCGGCCCGTTGTCGTTCGAGAGGTCCATTCCGAAGCGGGCGCCGGGTACCGGGGCACCCAGGTCGACCGGGTTGAAGGCGAACGCGCCCGTGGCGGTCAGGCCCGAGGAGGCGCCGCGCAGGGACCACACCGCGCCGCCGTCCGCGACCGTGCCGAGGTTCTCGCCGGGGGCGCCGGCCGCGAGGTCCGCCTTCCCGTTGCCGTTGATGTCGAGCAGCCGGACCGCGCCGCCGAAGTGGTCGTCGGCCTCCGCAACGCCGGGGACGCCCGACGTGTTCTGGTGGAACGCCTGCGCGCCGGTGCCGCTCAGGCCGCCCGAGCCGCCCTTCAGCAGCACCACCGAGCCCGCTGCCCTGGTCGTGCCGATGGCCTCGAAGGGAACGCCTGCGGCGAGGTCGGCGTAACCGTCGCCGTTGACGTCGCCGGCGTTGAGCCGGGCACCGAACTGGTCGCCCTTCTCGCTGACTCCGGGCACGCCCGTGGTGTTCTGCGTGATGGTCTTCGTCCGGGTGGTGCTCGGGCCGGACGCCGAGCCGTAGTAGATCTTGACGCTCCCGGCGTCGTAGGGGAGATCCTCCGTGATGCCGTTCGGGATCACCCTGGCGGCGAGGTCGGCCTTGCCGTCCCTGTCGAAATCGCCGACCGCGGTGGTGGCGGCGGAGGGCAGCGGGGTGGAGGTCGCCGACAGGCCGTGAGCCGTGCCCCGCCACAGCTTGCCGCCTTCGGCGTGCTCCTCGTAGGCGTAGAAGGTGCACAGGTCGTCGATGCCGTCGCCGTCGAAGTCGCCCGCCGCGGTGGTGATGATGGAGTTGTCCGTGCTGAACATGGTCACCTGCTGCTCGCGGGCGGGGGCCCCGGCGCGGGTGAACGGCCCGTACATCACGCTGCGCAGGTCGTAGTCGTCGCTGTGAGACATCATCAGGTCCGTCTTGCCGTCGCCGTCGAAGTCGCCGGCGGTGAGGTTCGCGCCGACAGTGGCGTTGACGGGCGCCGGGATGCGCACCGAGCCCTGGCCGGTGACGCCGCCGCTGCGGCCCCAGAGGATGATGACGGAGCCGGAGTTGTTCGTGGCCGCGAGCGCCTCGTTGGTCACCAGGGCGAGGTCGGTGAGGCCGTCACCGTCGAGGTCGCGGGCGAACATCCGGTAGCCGAAGCCGTGGTCGTCACCAGGAGTGCCGGGCACGCCCGGGGTGCCCTGGGTGATGATCGTGGTGTGCGCCGTGCCGAGGCCCTGCGCGGAGCCGTAGCTGATGGCGATGTAGCCCGCCCAGGAGTGGCCGTTGATGGTGGCGGCGGGGGCGGAGACCGCTAGGTCCTGGTAGCCGTCGCCGTTGAAGTCCTCCCGTTCGGTGGTGGCGGCCGGGCCCGCCGTGGTACTTGCGGGCGCCGCGGAGGCCATGCTGCCGGAAAGCGCCGTGGCCGTGCAGACGGCGGCTGCCACCAAGGTGCGAATACCCACAATTCCTCCATGAACCGCGTGCGGAGAGCCAATGGTGCGCGAGGCGTGAGGGCTCGACTGTGAGACACGCGCGGCGGGTGGATGGTTGCCCGGTGAACAGGAAGTGAATACGGCTGTCGGGGTGGGGGTGCGGGGCCGAGTGATGCTTCCGCAGGTTGCCGCCCGGTCGCTGTGGCCGCTGCTCAGGCTTCGGTGACGCGGACCTACTGGCCACCACATTTTCCGTGGCCATGCTCAACCTTCTCTGACACAGGACAGCAAGGCCCCTACAAGGCGATTGCCGTACGACCGGTTCCGATATATCGTTGACGCATCGCGACAGGTCAACGATGGGAGGAGCGTAGCGATGCGTTCACATGGACACGAGCACGAGCATGGGCACGGACATGGGCACTGCGGGCCCGGTCATCAAGGTCGGGGTGACTTCGAGGGGCGCCGCGCCGCTTTCGGGCAGTTCGGTCCGCCGTTCGGTGGAGGTCCGTTCGGCGGGGGCCCCTTCGGCGGGGGACGCGGTCGCGGAGGCGGCCGGGGGCGGGCGCGTCGTGGTGACGTCCGCGCTTCGATCCTGGCGCTGCTGAAGGACCGGCCGATGCACGGATACGAGATGATCCAGGAGATCGGCGAGCGCAGCGGCGGGGCCTGGCGGCCCAGCCCCGGCTCGGTCTACCCGACCCTTCAGCTGCTGGAGGACGAGGGGCTGATCATCAGCGCGAGCGAGGGCGGCAAGAAGCTGTTCACGCTCACCGACAGCGGCCGCACCGAGGCGGAGTCCGGGTCCGAGGCGCCCTGGGAGGAGGCCGGGCGCGGGGTCGACTGGGAGAGCGTGAACGAGATCCGACAGGCCGGCTTCGGTCTGATGGAGGCGTTCGGTCAGGTCTGGAAGACCGGCTCGGCCGATCAGCGCCAGAAGGCGCTCTCGGTGATCAATGACGCCCGTAAGAAGCTCTATCTGATCCTTGCCGACGAGCACTGACCCGATGGGTGCGCTGCGAGGGGCCCCGTGGCCGAGGTGTGGGGCCCCTCGTCCGTCCGGAGGCGGTCAGGCGGCGACCAGTCCGTTCAGCTTGCGGAGCGACTCGGCGAGCGCGGCGGTCGCCGAGTCCTTGAGCTTGCCCGCCATGAGGGAGACCGCGGCGCCGGTGAACTCTCCGTCGATGCGGACCGTGGTGGCATCGCCGTCGGGCGTCAGTGAGTAGCGCATGGCCAGATTGACGCCCATGGGGCCCTTGCCCTTGGTGGTCAGCAGCCGGGCGGTCTCCAGCTCCTCCACCGTCCAGGTCACCTCGGCGGGGAAGCCCATGAGCTTCATGTTCTCCTCGTAGGTGGCTGCGAGTTCGAGTGTGGCCGGGCCGCCTTTGGGGAAGCTGGTGTGGGTGGCGTTCCACTGGCCGTACGCGGTGAAGTCCGTCAGCTGGGCCCAGACCTTCTCGGCCGGTGCTTCGATACGCGCTTCGGCACTGACTTCGGCCATGCGACCACCCCTTCTCGTCGGGTTACGGTGTCGCGGAACGTAGCCGCAGTAGCGAGAACATTCAATACTGATGAACCGTCAGATCTGTTGGGTCCGGGCCGCCCGCCAGATCAACGCCGCGTCGAAGCGGTCGAAGGCGCGGGGATGCGGGCCGTCGTCACGGCAGTGGAACGCCGCCCAGAACAGGTCGGCGAGCAGGGCGTCGCAGGGTGCGTGGACCCGGTAGACGTACTCCCGTCCGTCGATCGCCGGCAGGGCGACCATCCATGACACTCCGGCACTCCCATCGGGCAGTCGCAAAAGTGGTGTCGCGTGAGTGACGTGTACGGGGCGGCCAGCGGTTGCTCCGGGATCGCAGGGCAAGGCGGCGCGCGCTGGTTCCCGGGATCGGTTCCGTCAATGGCGAGATCTCATCCGTAAGGAGGAGGAACCGCTCTGATGTGCCCAACTTCGGTGGGATGTGTAAATGGGCCCCTCCGGGGATGCCCGCGCGCCACAGGACTGATGGGGTGAGAGGGTGCAAAACCGGACGCCGCGGATCCCTCAGCAGCCCGCATCGAACCGTGCTGAGCTCGACGCCATTCTCACTGTGGAGCTGGCCTCGGTGGTGACAGGTGCCCGCAGGCGCGCACTGCGTGACGGCGACCGGCAGATCGACACGGCTCATCTGCTGCATTCCCTCATCGAGTCGGACCCGGAGGTCCGCGCGGCCTTCGACGGCCGGCCGCAACTCGCCAAGGTGCTGGGCTACCTCGTGCAGCGCTCCATCGGTTACGGACTCCGCTGGCAGGGCGCCGTGGAGGACTCCGGTGCGGTGCCCGTGGTGCCGGAGGCGGGGGTGGACGGTTGGTCGCCCTCGGCCGTCTCGGCGATGGAGGGCGCGCGCGGGCGGGCGGAACTGCGCGGTGACGCGCGGGCCGGGGGCCTTGATCTGCTCGCCGCGCTGGCGGCGGACCAGGAGTGCCGGGCCGTCGAGGTGCTGGAACGGGCCGGTGTCGACGCGGCGCTGCTCGCGGACCGGATCGCGAAGGCTTCCCGGCAGAGCTGACGTTGCGGGGGCGTGATCCGTACGACGCGCATGACAGTGGTGACCATGGTGACGGTCCTGACGGCAGCTGTCATGATGTCCCGATGCACGCGTCTCAGGGGAGAAGCGCCGGCCTGGGACTAGCCCTGGCCTCGGCGTTCGCATTCGGTGGTTCCGGGGTGGCGGCCAAGCCGCTGATCGAGGCGGGGCTCGACCCGCTTCATGTGGTGTGGCTACGGGTGGCCGGCGCCGCCCTTGTCATGCTGCCTGTGGCCTGGCGCCACCGCGATCTCGTACGCAGTCGGCCGGTCCTGCTGGTGGGCTTCGGGCTGCTCGCCGTCGCGGGCCTCCAGGCCTGCTACTTCGCCGCTATCTCCCGTATCCCCGTCGGTGTGGCGCTGCTCGTCGAGTATCTGGCGCCTGCGCTCGTTCTCGGCTGGGTCCGGTTCGTCCAGCGCCGTCCGGTCACCCGGGCCGCCGCGGTCGGCGTCGTCCTTGCGGTCGGGGGCCTCGCCTGTGTGGTCGAGGTGTGGTCCGGGCTGAGCTTCGACGCCGTCGGGCTGCTGCTCGCCCTCGGCGCCGCGTGCTGCCAGGTCGGCTACTTCGTCCTCTCCGACCAGGGGAGCCAGGACAGCGCGGCGGGCGCGGAACCTCCGCATCCGGTCGGCGTCATCGCGTACGGACTGCTGATAGGCGCGGTCGTTCTCACGGTGATTGCACGGCCCTGGGGCATGGACTGGTCCCTGCTCGGCGGCAGCGCGGCCATGAACGGGACGGATGCGCCCGCGTGGCTGCTGCTCGTCTGGATCGTGCTGCTCGCCACCGTGATCGCCTACGTCACCGGTGTGATCTCGGTGCGGCTGCTCTCCCCGGCGGTCGCGGGTGTCGTCGCTTGTCTGGAGGCGGTCATCGCGACCGTGCTCGCCTGGGTCCTGCTCGGCGAACACCTCTCCGCGCCCCAGCTCATCGGCGGTTCCGTGGTGCTGATCGGTGCGTTCATCGCCCAGTCGTCGACGCCGAAGGCGCCTTCCGGGCCCGTCGCATCGGGGCCGGGCGAGGCTCACGCCGAGGAGCGGAGCCAAGGGGCGCATGCAGACCGCGGCGAGGCGCGGGGCGGGGGCCGTGCGGCGGCCGCCGAGGAGGAGTTGCCCGCCGAGCGTGCCGCCACGTAATGTGCCGATCATGCACTCGACCGTACTTCCGCCGCCTGCCGCCTAGCTCGGGCGGCCACTCCTGACGAAGACCGGGCTCGGGCAGTCCCCGAGCGGATCGTCGCTGCCCGTGTGCGGAGCCGAGCGACCATCGTCCTGTCTTTCCCGTGGAGAAGTCACGTGTCGAATCCTGCTGCCGGCCTGCCCGTCGGGCGGAGCCTGTTCTATCTGATCGTTGCCGGAGTGGCCTGGGGTACCGCGGGGGCTGCCGCCTCGCTGATCTTCCGGGTCAGCGATCTCGGCCCTCTCGCCCTGTCGTTCTGGCGCTGCGTAGGCGGCCTGGTGCTGCTGCTTGCCGCGCTCGTCCTGCGGCCCGGGCGCACCGCCGCCCCCGCCGAGTCACGGCGGCGCCGGCTGCTGCGCATCATCGGGACCGGCGTCGGCCTCACCCTGTTCCAGAGCGCGTACTTCGCGGCCGTGGAGGCGACCGGCCTCGCGGTCGGGACCGTGGTGACGCTGGGGGCGGGGCCCGTGCTCATCGCGGTCGGCGCGCGGCTGACCA
This sequence comes from Streptomyces sp. NPDC005181, assembly GCF_040608395.1. NCBI lineage: Bacteria > Bacillati > Actinomycetota > Actinomycetes > Kitasatosporales > Streptomycetaceae > Streptomyces > Streptomyces sp. NPDC005181. The sequence continues at coordinate 50,371 of NZ_JBEXID010000036.1, read as the reverse complement.
TGGGGGAGCGGCTGGGCGGCGGCGGACTCGCCGCGGTGGTGGGCGCGCTCGCCGGGCTCGCCGTGCTGGTGCTCGGCGGTGAGGGCGGTACGGTGCGGCCCGCCGGGGTCGCGCTGGCGCTGCTCTCCGCTGCCGGTTACGCCGCCATCACCCTGCTCACCCGGTGGCTCGGCCGCGACGGCGGTGGCTCCGACGCGCTCGCCACCAGTGCCTGGGCGTTCGGGATCGGGGCACTCGGGCTGCTGCCGATGGCGGCCGCCGAAGGGCTCGTGCCACACACCGCGGACGCCGCCCAGGTGGTGTGGCTGCTGGTGTACGTCGCAGCCGTCCCGACCGCGCTCGCCTACGCGCTCTACTTCGCGGGCGCGGCGGTGGTGCGGGCCGCGACCGTGTCCGTGATCATGCTGCTCGAACCGGTGAGCGCGGCGGTCATCGCTGTTGCCGTGCTCCGTGAGCCGCTCACCGCGGCCACAGTCGTCGGCACCTTGCTGCTGCTCACAGCGGTCGCGGGGCTCGCCGTCGCCGAGACGCGCAGTGCGTCGAACGCCCGTCGCCGGGCGGCCGTTCCGGCCTGACGCTGAACGGTCGTCCGGGAGCGCGGGCCCACCCCCTCGTAGCGGACCCGCGCTCCCGGAACCCTGTCAGAGAACGGTCAGATAGTCGGGCACGGCGATGGCCGGATCGAGATCGTCCGACGGCTGCGGCGCACGGTAGCCATGGGCCAGCGGCACGACGCCCGCCCAGTGCGGCAGCGCGAGATCGTCCGGCTCGTCGTTCGGGCCTCCGGTTCGCACCTTCGCGGAGACCTCGTCGAGATCGAGCCTGATCACGGCCGTCGCGGCGAGCTCCTTCCCGTTGGCCGGACGGGAGTCGGCGGCCCGGCCGGGAACGACATGATTGACGATCGCGTCGAGCGCGATGCGCCGCTCCTGCGGGTCGGTGACGGTACGGGCGACGCCATGGACCACCACGGAGCGGTAGTTGATCGAGTGGTGGAAGGCGGAGCGGGCCAGCACAAGAGCGTCGACATGCGTCACCGTGAGACAGACAGGCAGGCCGGGGTCCTCCTGGTCTGCCGCCCGCAGCGGCCGGGAGCCGGTCGAACCATGCACGTACAGCCGCTCACCGATCCGGCCGAACAGCGTCGGCAGGACGACCGGCGCGCCGTCGCGGACGAAGCCGAGATGGCAGAGGTACGCCTCGTCGAGTATCGAATGGACCAGCTCCCGGTCGTACGAGGCGCGCTCCCGGGAACGGGTCGGGACGGTCCGCTCGGTCGGTTCGTACGAGGCTGCTGTCTCCGGGCCCGTGGTCTGCGGCGGTGCGGCGTCCGGCATTGCCAACTCCATTGCACTAGTGCATATTTGTATTTGTGCTAGAAGAGTATCGGATCGTCGGGCGGCGTGCATCGGAAATTGCCGCGAGTGTGGAGCGTGCGGTCGGGTCGGGTGAGCTCGCGCCGGGCCAAGTGTTGCCGCCCATGCGGGAGTTGGCGGCCCGGCTGGAGGTCAATCCGAATACGGTGGCGGCCGCCTACCGCACCCTGCGCGAGCGCGGAGTGATCGAGACGGCCGGGCGCAGGGGGAGCCGGGTGCGCCCGCGCCCGGCGAGTACGGCGCGCGGCTCGCTCAGTGTGGAGGCGCCGCCCGGCGTGCGGGATCTGGGGAAGGGGAACCCGGACCCGGCACTGCTGCCGCCGCTGGACGGGGCGTTCGCGGCGGCTGCGCGCGCGTATGCGCAACGGCCCGGAATGTACGGGGAGGCGCCCGTGGATCCCGAATTCGCGGCTCTGGTGCGTGCCGCTCTCGACGCCGACGGTGTGCCGGCCGGGCCCGTGGCCGTCACGTCCGGATCCCTGGACGCGATCGAGCGGGTGCTGGTCGCCCACCTGAAGCCCGGTGACGCGGTCGCTGTCGAGGATCCCGGCTGGGGCGCCCTGCTCGACCTCGTACCGGCGTTGGGGCTGCGTCCCGTGCCGATCGCCGTCGATGACGAGGGGCCGCTGCCCGACGAGGTGGAGCGCGCGCTGAGCGCCGGTGCCCGCGCACTTGTGGTCACCGACCGCGCGCAGAACCCGACGGGCGCCGCGATCGGGGCCGCGCGGGCGGAGGAGCTGCGGTGTGTCCTCGCCGGCCACCGAGGAGTGCTGCTGATCGAGGACGACCACGGGCACGCCATCGTCGATCTGCCGCTGCACCCGCTGGCCGGTGCCACGGACCGGTGGGTGTTCGTCCGGTCGGTCGCCAAGGCGTACGGACCCGATCTGCGGGTTGCCGCGCTGACCGGGGACGCGGTCACGGTCGACCGGGTCCTGGGGCGGCAGCGGCTGGGGCCCGGCTGGGTCAGCAGGCTGCTGCAGCGGGCCGTGGTGCACCTGCTCAGCTCGGGCGCGGTGGACTCCGACGCGGTCGCCCGGGCGTACGGGGAGCGGCGCGACGCGCTCGTACAGGCGCTGAGGGTGCGTGGCGTCGAGGCGCACGGCCGCAGCGGCATGAATGTGTGGGTGCCGGTGAGCGACGAGACCGGGGCCGTGGCCCGGCTGTTGAACGCGGGCTGGGCGGTGGCGCCCGGGGCACGGTTCCGGGTCGCCGCGCCGCAGGGGATCCGGCTCACCGTGTCACCGCTCACTGCGGCCGACATCACGCCACTGGCCGACGCGGTGGCGGCAGCGGCGGGACCGCCCCGGCCGATGAGCTATGGCTGACGCGGGCCCTGACGAGTGGCCGGCCAGGAGCGCGGTGCAGGCTTGCGTGTACGGGCCCTGCTCTGGGTGAGGGCGGCTCCTGCCAGGACGATCAGTGCGCCGACCGGCGTGTTCCAGCTCAGCTGCTCGCCGAGCACGGCGACCCCGGCCGCGGTGGCGATGACCGGAATGAAGTACGTGACCATCTGCGCGGTCGTCGGGCCGACCTCCTCGACCAGCCCGTACTGAAGCAGCACCGCAAGTCCAGTACCGAGCGCCCCCAGAGCGACGACGGCGAGCGTCGGCAGCAGCGGGAATCCGTCGGGTGCCGCGGTGAACAGCGGGGTGACCAGCGCGATCTGCACCGTGCCGAGGAAGAGCTGGCTGCCGGTCAGGGCAAGGGTGGACGTGCCGCTGCCCGCCAGTGTCCTGCGGACGTAGATCCAGCCGATCGGATAGCTGAGCGAGGCGAGGAGTGCCATCGCCGTACCGCTGAAGTCCAGTCCGGAGAAGCCCTGCCAGGCGCCCAGCACGGTCAGCACGCCGAGGAAGCCGAGACCGAGTCCGGCCACGCGGCGACGGGTCGGCCGGTCCTCGGAGAGTGCGACGAGCGACAGCGCCATGCCCCACAGCGGTGAGGTGGCGTTGCAGATGCCGGCCAGCGTCGACGGGATGGTCAGTTCGGAGTAGGCGAAGAGCGAGAACGGCAGCGCGTTGAGGAAGAACGCGGCGACGGCAAGATGGCCCCAGGTGCGGGCGGTGCGTGGCAGCCGCTCGCGACGCACCACCATGGCGACGGCGAGCACCGCCGTACCCGCGAGCAGGCGGCCGAGGGTGACCTGGAACGGGGCGTACCCCTCGGTGCCGACCTTGATCAGGAGAAAGCTGAAGCCCCAGATGAGCGAGAGCGCCCCGAAGCGGATCCGCCAGTCCAGCACGGGACGGCGGGCGGAGGCGGCGGCAGGAGCGGGGGCCGCAGTGATGGCTGTCCGAGTCGGGGCCGGTGGCACGTTGGCGGTGCTCGATGCGGGCTCGGTGGGCACGGCAGGGGCGGTCATGAGATCAACCATGACGAATTCAACCGCGTAGGACAAGTGAGACTTTGTGTGAGCGTTCGCGTAGCATTGCTTATATGTTGAACTTGGAGCGCCTGCGGACCCTGGACGCCCTCGCCCGGTTCGGTTCGGTCAGTGGCGCGGCCGACGGTCTGCATGTCACCACATCAGCGGTCTCGCAGCAGCTGGCGAAGCTGGAGCGCGAGGTGGGACAGCAGCTCCTCGCCAAGAACGGCCGCGGGGTCCGGCTCACCGACGCGGGAATACTGCTCGCCGACCATGCCGCCAAGATCCTGTCCCAGGTGGAACTGGCCCAGTCCGACATCGAGGCCCAGCGCGGCGAGGTGGTGGGTGAGGTGCGGCTGGCGGCCTTTCCGACCGCGGCGCGCGGACTGTTCCCCGCGACGCTTGCCGCACTGCGCGCGGACCACCCCGAGCTGAGGGTACGCACAGCGGAACTGGAACCCGAGGTCGGAATCCGTGCTGTGCTGCGGGGCGACATCGACCTGGCGGTGGTGCTCGACTGGAGCAACAAGAGGCTGCCGGTTCCCGGCGGTCTCACCATGGCCGAACTGCTCGACGACGCGCCGGACATAGCGATGCCGGCCGACCACCCGCTCGCGGACCGGGTGGAGGTCGATCTGGAGGACTTCGCCGACGACGACTGGATCTCCTGGCCGGAGGGCGAGTTCTGCCACGACTGGCTGATGTTCACTCTGCGTTCGAAGGGCATCGAACCGCGCATCGCCCATCTCGCGGGCGAGCACCACACCCAGCTCGCGCTCATCGCCGCCGGGGTGGGCGTCTGTGTGGCGCCCCGGCTGGGGCGGGGGGTGGTACCGGACGGGGTACGTCTTGTGCCCGTACGGCAGAAGATGCGGCGGCATGTGCACGCCGTATGGCGGACGGACGCGGATCGCCGCCCGTCGATCAGGGCAGCAGTCACGGCGCTGCGGGCGGCGGGCCGGGAATTGGACGCACCGGTGGACGGCGACGGCGAGGAGTGAGCCGGGCGGGAGACACCGCACCCCCGTCAGGGAGACGGGGGCGCGGTGGCGCCGACACCTCAGCTCAGGTCCGCCAGCTTCCGGAAGTCCCACGACGTGACCGCCTGCGGAGTGAGCCGTAGCCACGCGTGTCGTCCGTCGTGCGGCATGACGTCCATCCCGAAGTACTTCGCTGCGAACAGCCGCTCCGGCCCCACCAATTCAGGGCAGTCCTCGCCCGTGCGCGGGGCCTCGCCGACGAAGACCGCCTCGCCGGACAGCTCGACGCCGCGCAGCTCTCCGTACTCGGCGCCGTCGTCGACGACCACGGCCATCCTCGGGTCGTGGCGCAGCTGGGACGAGCGCAGGCTCCGGGTGATCGAGTACAGCCACAGCGAGGCGCCGTCCCAGACGAACCAGAGTGCGCCGATGTGCGGGCGGCCGTCGGCGGAGACGGTGGCGACCCGGCAGGTGCGCTGCTCTGCGAGGTACGTGTCGCGTTCCGCCTCCGTCATCATGATCCGACGGCCCCGTCGCTGGATGACGGTCATGGACGCCTCCTTCGGCTGACTGACCATGTGTCAGAAATCATGGAGCCTCTTCCCTCCTGGCGCAATGGCCGTTAGCCTCGCGCGCCCGGTCCGTCAGGAGAGGTCCGTCACCTCGCATTACCGAGAGGGGCAGCCGTGCCGTCCAGGGAACAGCTTGCCGAGCACCTCGATCCTGCCACCACCTGCCTGCTGACGGTCGAGTGCCAGCAGGGTGTCGTGGGCCCGGACAGCGCACTGCCTGAACTCGCCAAGGAAGCCCGGGCCTCCGGCGCCCTGCAGAACGTTGCCCGACTGGTCGCCGCCGCCCACGAGGCCGGAGTCCAGGTGCTGCACGCGGTCGCCGAACGGCGCCCCGACGGGCGCGGTGCCAACCGCAACGCCCGCCTCTTCCGGGCCGCCGGACGACTGCCCGTACAACAGCACTCCGGCACCACGGCGGTCAGGATCGCCGCACCCATCGAGGTGGCGGACGAGGACATCGTCGTACGCCGACTCCACGGCCTGTCACCCATCGCCGGCACGGACGTGGACGCCCTGCTGCGCAATCTCGGCTGCCGCACCCTCGTCGTCACCGGGGTCTCCGCCAACGTCGCCATCCCCAATGCCGTCTTCGACGCGGTGAATCTCGGCTACACGGCGGTCGTGCCGTCCGATGCCATCGCGGGGGTGCCATCCGACTACACCCCCGCGATGATCCGCAACACGCTCGCGCTCGTTGCCACCGTCACCACCACGCGGGAGGTGCTGGACTGCTGGCAGAGCCCCCGAAGGGCTACGACGCGAGCATGATCGAGTCGCCCTCGACCGTGATCGTCGCGGCGGGCAGCGGCTCGGTGGCGGGGCCGCCCGCCACATCGCCCGTCGCCGCGTCGAACTTGCTGCCGTGGCAGGGACAGTTGATGGTGCCGTCCGAGATGCTCGACACCGCGCATCCCCTATGGGTGCACTTCGACGAGAACGCCTTGAACTCCCCGGCCTTCGGCTGCGTCACCACAACACCCTTGTCGGCGAAGATCTTCCCGCCGCCCTCCGGGATGTCGGCGGTCTTCGCGAGAACGTTCCCGCCATCGCCGGTCGCACCCTTGGCCGGCTCGACGGTATCCGAGCCGCCCGAGTCCTTCGGGCTTCCGCACGCGGTGAGTACGGCAGCCACCCCGGCCGCACCGACGCCTGCGACAACGGTGCGACGCCCGAGATGGACCTCGTGCTCCTGCGATGCGCTCATGCTGGCTTTCCCTTCCGCGGTGTTCATGACTTCGACCAGGGGTACGCGCCGCCGGGACCTCGTGTTCAATGGCTCAGGGACTTCTTGAGAAAGTCCCGCTCCAGCAGCAACAGGTTGCTCGCCGTCTCCTCCTGCGTGACCAGGTGGCTCGTTCCGGAGAGCGGCAGCACGGTGTGCGGCCGCCCCGCGGCCAGCAGTGCTGCGGAGAACCGCAGCATGTGGGCGACGGCGACATTGTCATCGGCACATCCATGCACCAGCATGAGCGGCCGCGTCAGCCGGTGCGCCTCGGAGAGCAGCGAATTGCGCTCGTACGTCTCCGGCTCCACATCCGGATGGCCGAGAAACCGTTCCTCCCAATGGGTGTCGTACAGTCGCCGGTCGGTCGGCGCCGCACCTGCGACCGCCGCGTGGAAGACCTCCGGGTGACGCAGCACGGCCGCGGCGGCGAGATAGCCGCTGAACGACCATCCGCGCATCGCCACCCGCCCCAGGTCCAGCTGCGGGTACCGCGCCGCTGCCGTGTGCAGCGCGTCGATCTGATCCTCCAGGACAGCCGTCAGCCGGTCACCCCGCACCGACTTCTCCCAGGCCTCGCCCCGCCCCGGAGTGCCGCGGCCGTCCGTGACCAGCACCGCGAACCCCTGCTCGGCGAACCACTGGGCGACCGCGGCCCACCAGCTTCGCACCGGCAGGACCAGCTGCAGGCCGTGGCCCGCGTACGGGCTGAGCAGCACGGGCAGCGGGTTGTCACCCGGTTGGTGCCACGACGGCAGATACAGGCTGCTGCGGAGCTTCCGCACCCCGAGGCTCAACGCGAGGGGCCGCGGGGCGACCACGGGAGCCTCGGCGAGGACCGCGATCCGTCCCACGGGTGAGCCGTTGCGCAGCACGGTCACCGTCTGTCCCTCCGGGGTCCGGCTGTCCAGCACGACCGTGGGGCCGCCCACCGCGGCCGTGTGCACGCCGGGCACCTCGGTCCGGCGCAGAGGAGCGTCCCCGGGTGCCCCGGCCGCGTACGACCAGACATGGATCTCCGTCGGCTCCTCGCTCGCGGTGAGGAACACCCGGTTGCCAACGGCGCCGACGACCTCACGGACCTCCAGCCCCGGGGGTGTCGTACGGCCGCCGATTTCGAGCCCCTGGGTGTCGCCGCCCGGCTGCGCGGGAACGACGAGCGCCCCGGACGGAAGGCGCAGCGGCGTTCCCGTCCGGAGTGCGACCCATGCGCGGTCGTGGGCGCGGTGCAGAGTCCAGGTCTCTCCCGTGGCCGGATCCACCGCCAGGACGTACACCGAACGCTGGTCGCGCGTCTGCACCGAGACCACGGGCCCGCGCATGTCCCAGTCGGCCGTCGCGACGTACTCGAACGCCGGGTCCGTCCACGTCCCTCCGGGGTGGTGGGGTCCGGCCGACGCGGGCAGCAGGACCGCGACCCGTTCACCTGACACCCGCACCAGGTGCAGCGACACCTCCGCGTTCGCCGTACCCGCCGCCGGGTACGCGATCACGCGCGGCGGCCGCTCCGGATGGGCCGGATCGCTGAGGTACCTGCGCTGCACCATGGACGTGTCGACGCGCGCCACCAGCAGCGCATCGCCGGACGGCGACCACCAGTAGCCGCGCGGGCGTCCGAGCGACTCGGCCGACACGTGGTCGGAGAGCCCGTACGTGACATGCTCGGGCTGCTCCGGGGCGGCCGCCGGCCGATCGTCCGTCCCGTCGCTCCGTACGAGCCGCAGTGCGCCCCCGCAGACGTACGCGATCCAGGTGCCGTCGGGCGAAGGCCGCGGATCGACCACCGGACCGGCGGTGGCGATCCGGCGCGGGGCGCCGTCCGTCCGTACCACCCACAACTCACACCGGAGCGCGAAAGCAGCGATCCGGACGTCCGCGTCCGTCGCGTACGACACCACTCCCGACGACATCTCGCGTGCCCGCTCCCGGCGCGCCGGCTCCTCCTGCGGCACCTCGCCGCCGTGCCCGTCGCCGCGCCGCACGGCCGCCGGGTCCGCGAGCATCCGCTCCGCGCCGTCCTCGTAGAGCCACAACCGGCTCACCGGGTCCGTGCCGCCCGTCGTCCTTATGAACAGCACCCGTTCGCCGTCGGGCGAGACAGTGAACTGCCGGGGCTCTCCGAGCGAGAAGCGCATGGTGCGGGCGGACTGCAGCGGCAGAGCGTCGGAGTCGGTCCCGGCGGCTTCGGCCATCGTCATTTCGGTATTCCTCCCGGTGGTGATCGGCTGCGAAATCCGTTCAGGCATGTCCGGTGCACCCCAGTAACCTGGGGCGATGCTCACCGAAGTCACAGCGACCCGCTATGTCACGCCCTTGCGTGAGGGCGGCTCGCTCCCGGGCATCGTCGAGGCCGACGATCTCGGTACGTACGTCATGAAGTTCACCGGCGCGGGGCAGGGCCGCAAGACCCTCGTCGCGGAGGTCATCTGCGGGGAGCTCGGCCGACGGCTGGGACTGCGGGTCCCGGAACTCGTCACGATCCAGCTCGACCCGGTCATCGGGCTCGCGGAGCCGGATCAGGAGGTGCAGGAGTTGCTCAAGGCGAGCGGCGGGCTGAATCTCGGAATGGACTATCTGCCCGGTTCGATCGGGTTCGATCCGCTCGCCTACCAGGTGGACCCGGCAGAGGCCGGGAAGATCGTCTGGTTCGATGCGTTGATCAACAATGTCGACCGATCGTGGCGGAACCCTAACATGCTGGTCTGGCACGGCGATGTCTGGCTCATCGACCACGGTGCCACCATGATCTGGCACCACAACTGGCCGGGTGTACGGGCATCGGCCGCCAAGCCGTACAACGCCTCCGACCATGTTCTCGCGCCCTTCGGCCCGGACATCGCGGCCGCGGCCGCCGAGCTCGCCCCCCTCGTCACCGAGCAGCTGCTGACCGAGTTGACCGCCGAGGTGCCCGACGAGTGGCTGGTCGACGAGCCGGGCTTCGACACGACCGACGCGCTGCGCCGTGCCTACGCGGAGCCGCTGCTGGCGCGCGCCGCCACCATCCATGAGCGGATCTCGATGGACGCACCCACGAAGACCAGGCCGTCCCAGGCACCGGGGTGGCTCACCGAGCACCTCGCACCGTGGCCGCACGCCACCAAGAAGGAACGGGCCGAGAAGACCGCGGCCGAGCAGGCCGGCACGGACCTGACCGTTACGGCGCAGAGCAGCAAGGACGGCGGCCGGTGAGCGAGCGCGAGGTCTTCGAGTACGCGCTGCTGCGCGTCGTGCCCCGGGTCGAGCGCGGTGAGTGCTTCAACGCGGGTGTGCTGGTGTACTGCCGCGCCAAGTCCTTCGTGGCCGCCCGGACCCATCTCGACGAGAACAAGCTGAAAGTCCTGGACCCGCATGCCGACGTGGCCGGTGTGCGGGCGGCGCTGCGGGCCGTCGAGGGCGTCTGCGACGGCGGCGACGCGGCCGGCCAGGCCGCCGGTGACGATGCTGGCCGGCGCTTTCGCTGGCTGATCGCCCCGCGCTCCACGGTCGTTCAGCCGAGTGCCGTGCACAGTGGCCTCACCACCGATCCGGCGGCCGAGGTCGAGCGGCTGCTCGACCTGCTGGTGCGCTGATCCGCCGCCCGTCGGCGCCGCCCGTGCCCACCGGGGCCGCGGCGCCGGCGGGTGTGAGATGCGCTGCTGTCCCCGTGGGCCGTTGACACCGAGTGCCAGGGCTTCTAGCGTCTCGTCTGCTGAAGGCACTAAGCGGTTGCTCAGTCATCGGGAACTTCCTGACGTCCGCTGAGCCGCGATCTAAGGGCGAGGAGAACCAAGCATGTCCACCACCGAGCAGCGCGTCGCCATCGTGACGGGAGCGGCGCGCGGCATTGGCGCCGCCACCGCGGTACGCCTGGCGGCCGAGGGCCGCGCCGTCGCCGTACTCGACCTCGACGAGGCGGCCTGCAAGGACACCGTCGAGAAGATCACCGCCGCCGGGGGCACCGCCCTCGCCGTCGGCTGCGACGTGTCGGACAGCGCCCAGGTGGAGGCTGCCGTGGCGCGGGTCGCCGCCGAGCTCGGCGCCCCGACGATCCTCGTCAACAATGCGGGCGTGCTCCGCGACAACCTGCTCTTCAAGATGAGCGAGTCCGACTGGGACACCGTGATGAACGTGCACCTCAAGGGCGCGTTCCTGATGGCCAAGGCCGTCCAGAAGCACATGGTGGACGCCAAGTTCGGCCGTATCGTCTCGCTGTCCTCCTCCTCGGCGCTCGGCAATCGCGGTCAGGCCAACTACTCCGCCGTCAAGGCCGGTCTGCAGGGCTTCACCAAGACCCTCGCCAAGGAGCTCGGCAAGTTCGGCATCACCGCCAACGCCGTCGCCCCCGGCTTCATCGTCACCGAGATGACCGCGCAGACCGCGGCCCGGGTCGGCATGGGCTTCGAGGAGTTCCAGGCCGCCGCGGCCACTCAGATCCCCGTGCAGCGCGTCGGCCGCCCCGAGGACATCGCCAACGCCATCGCCTTCTTCACGGGCGACGAGGCCGGCTTCGTCTCCGGTCAGGTCATGTACGTCGCCGGCGGACCGCTCAACTGACCCGAAGGGCAACGGAGATCATGACTGTGCAGGACAGTGGGAAGGTCGCGCTGATCACGGGCGCGAGCCGGGGGATCGGCTACGGCATCGCCGAGGCGCTCGTCGCCCGTGGCGACCGGGTGTGCATCACCGGGCGTGGCGAGGACGCCCTCAAGGAGGCCGTCGAGAAGCTGGGCTCCGACCGGGTCATCGGCGTCGCCGGCAAGGCGCACGACGAGGCGCACCAGGCGGCGGCCGTCGAGCGCACCATGGAGGCGTTCGGCCGCGTCGACTTCCTGGTCAACAACGCCGGTACGAACCCGGTCTTCGGCCCGATCGCGGAGCTCGACCTGGCTGTCGCCCGCAAGGTCTACGAGACCAATGTGATCTCGGCGCTCGGCTTCGCCCAGCAGACCTGGAAGGCCTGGCAGAAGGAGAACGGCGGGGCGATCGTCAATATCGCCTCGGTCGCCGGTATCTCCGCCTCGCCGTTCATCGGCGCGTACGGCATGAGCAAGGCCGCCATGGTCAATCTGACTCTTCAGCTGGCGCACGAGTTCGCGCCGCTCGTACGGGTCAACGCCATCGCCCCCGCGGTCGTGAAGACCAGGTTCGCCGAGGCGCTGTACGAGGGCCGTGAGGCAGAGGCTGCCGCGGCCTACCCGCTCGGCCGGCTCGGCGTCCCCGAGGACATCGGTGGCGCCGCCGCGTTCCTCACGTCGAACCAGTCCGACTGGATCACGGGACAGACGCTGGTGGTCGACGGAGGCATCTTCCTGAATGCGGGCGTGAGCTGAGCGCAGCCTGAGCCGGTTTGGCCCTGAATGACTCAAGTGCCTCGTCGGGCCTATGGGTTGACCCGACGAGGCGCTGCGGTATGGTCTGCCGACCCATGGCTGATCGAGGAGCGTGCACGTGTTCTACCGGGCCAGGCTGCAGGCCGCTGCAGCCCTTGCTTCCCTTTCACTGCTGGCCGGCTGCGGTCTGCTGTCCGACAGCGGAGCGGATGCCGAGCAGAAGATAGTCGTCGGTACCACGAGCGAGCCCTCCACTCTCGATCCGGCGGCGGCGTGGGACAACTCCTGGGAGCTGATGCGCAATGTCTTCCAGACCCTGGTGAGTTTCCCTACCGGCAGCACGAGCCCCGAGCCCGACGCCGCGGAGTCCTGCACCTTCACCGACCGGACCAGCACGGCCTACCGCTGCACCATCAAGACGGGGCTGAAGTTCTCCAACGGGGACAAGCTCGACGCCGAGGCCGTGAAGTACTCCATCGACCGGATCATGACCATCAAGGTCAAGGGCGGCCCCGTCGGCCTGCTCGGCTCGCTCGACCGGATCGAGACCGTCGGTGACGACAAGGTCGTCTTCCACCTCAACAAGCCGGACGCCACCTTCCCGTTCGTCCTGGCCACCCCCGCGATGTCTCTCGTGGCGCCCAGCGACTACCCGAAGGACCGGGTCCGCGAGGACGGCAAGATCACCGGATCCGGCCCCTATCTCCTGGACGCGTACCAGCCGGGGGACAGGGCCGAGCTGGTGAAGAACCAGGGCTACAAGGGCTTCGCCAACCGCAAGAACAATGCCGTGACCATCCGGTACTTCAAGGGGTCCGCCCCCATGGTCCAGGCGCTGCGGAAGAACGAGATCGACGCCACCTACCGAGGCCTCACCGCCGAGGAGGTCGTCAAGCTCGAGGACAACAAGGAAGAGAACAGCAAGCTGCAGCTCATCGAGACTGTAGGCGCCGACATCCGCTTCCTGGTCTTCAACCCCGAGGACCCGGCCGCCGGGAACCCGGCCGTCCGCCGGGCCGTTGCCCAGCTCGTGGACCGGGACGCCTTGGTGGCCAAGGTCTACCAGGGCACCGCCGAGCCGCTGTACTCCATGGTGCCCAAGGGCATCGCAGGTCACACCACCAGCTTCTTCGACAGCTTCGGTGACCCGAGCAAGGAGCAGGCCAGACAGATCCTCGTCAAGGCGGGCATCACCGAGCCCGTCGCGATGACGCTCTGGTTCACCACTGACCGGTACGGTTCCTCGACGGCCCCCGAGTTCGCTGAGCTGAAGCGGCAGCTGGAGTCCTCCGGACTGTTCAGGATCACGCTGAAAAGCGCCCCGTGGAAGACGTTCCAGGCGGGCTACACCAAGGGCGACTACCCCGTCTTCGGCCGCGGCTGGTTCCCGGACTTCCCGGACCCGGACAACTTCATCGCCCCCTTCGTGGGCAAGGAAACCGTCACCGGTATGCCGTACGTGAAGAACGAGATCACCCAGCAACTGCTGCCGCAGAGCCGCCAGCAGAGCGATCGGGGCGCGGTCAGCAAGCAGTTCGAGCGGGCCCAGAAGATCCTGGTCGACGACGTACGGCTGCTGCCGCTGTGGCAGGGCAAGCTGTACGTGGCGGCGGGCGAGGACATCGGCGGCGGCGAGCGCGCCCTGGACCCGCAGACGGTCATGCAGATGTGGGAGCTGTACCGCAAGGCCAGCTGGTAGGGCTCGCCCGGTCGATTGTCAGTGGCCCCCGGTAGGTTCTGTGGTCAAGAACCGATGTGCGTACCGGAGGTTGTTCACGTGACCGACACCGACCTGCTGCCCGAGTCCTGGGGCGGCGTCCTCGGCGAAGAGCTGCAGAAGCCGTACTTCAAGGAGCTCACCGAGTTCGTCGAGGAGGAGCGGGCCAAGGGGCCGGTCTATCCGCCTCGAGAGCAGGTCTTCGCCGCGTTGGAAGCCACTCCGTACGACAAGGTGAAGGTCCTGGTGCTCGGCCAGGACCCTTACCACGGCGCGGGGCAGGGGCACGGACTGTGCTTCTCCGTGCAGCCCGGCGTCAGGACGCCGCCCTCCTTGCGGAACATCTACAAGGAGATGAAGGAGGAGCTCGGCCTGCCGAACCCGGACAACGGGTATCTGATGCCGTGGGCCGAGCAGGGGGTCCTCCTGCTCAACGCCGTGCTGACGGTCCGCGCCGGCGAGGCCAACTCGCACAAGGGCAAGGGCTGGGAGAAGGTCACGGACGCGGTGATCCGCGCGGTGGCCTCGCGGCCCGATCCGGCGGTCTTCGTCCTCTGGGGCAACTACGCGCAGAAGAAGCTCCCGCTGATCGACGAGGAGCGCCATGTGGTGGTCAAGGGCGCGCACCCGTCGCCGCTGTCCGCGAAGAAGTTCTTCGGCTCCCGTCCGTTCACGCAGATCAACGAGGCCGTCGCGGCACAGGGGCACCAGCCCATCGACTGGCGCATCCCCGACCTGGGCTGACCGCAGGCACCTGCCCGACAGGCTCCGGTGCTTTGCCCGAGCCTGAGCGGGTTTGCCCGCATCAGCGACTAGCGTCGAGCCGACCGGATTCGAGCGGACTTCATCGGGCGCGACGCAGCGACCGGACGCGATGCAGCGGCCGGATGCGACACGGCGGCCGGTGCGGTCGGATCCGACCGGGATCGACTGGGCAGGCGCGAGGGAGACCGCGGTGACGGAGCAGCAGCAGGAGGCGTCGAGGGACGCCGTCATGACCAGGATCGGCCAGGCGATCATGCTGCTGCACGGTGGCGACCGGGAAGAGGCGCGGAACCGTTTCGGCGCTCTCTGGTCGGAGATCGGCGAGGACGGCGACGCCCTTCACCGCTGCACCCTTGCGCACTACATGGCCGACACCCAGGACGATCCCGGTGATGAACTGGCCTGGGACCTGAGGGCGTTGACCGCCGCCGAGGGGCTGACCGACGAGCGGGCGGCGGAACACCGGGACGCGCTCGCGGTCCGGGCCTTCTATCCCGCGATCCATCTCAGCCTCGCGGCGGACTATGTGAAGCTCCAGCGCCCGGAAGCCGCCTGGATCCATCTGAACCGGGCCCGGAAGGCTTCCGACGTGCTTGCGGACGACGGGATGGACGACGGGTACGGGGGAGGGGTCCGAGCGGCGATCGGGCGGCTGGAGCGGCGGCTGTGGGATCAGTGGCCGTAGGCGTCTTCGCAGATCCGGGACTGGGGGCTGCCCGCGGGCCAGCCGCCGTAGCCCCGGCCGAGTGCGCAGACGTCCGTCCCGGTGGCGGGGGAGGCCGGCAGGGCCGGGACCGGTGCGGGCACCGCGCGCAGGGCGTGACCCGGCCACGGCCCGGTCACACCTGGATGCTCCCGCTGCCGGGGAGCGCGCGGCGCGCCGCGGTGGGTGCCCGAGGGGGCCCCGGCGGCCGGGCCGGACGCCGCCTCGGAGGGCTTCGGGTCCTGCAGAGCCTCCAGGGTGTCCCGGATCGGTGGCCGGACGATCTGGGGGGCCAGGTCCTGGACGGGCCTGCTGGTCTGGGGCCGGGGCGCAAGGCCCGGCTGGGGCTCCACGGACACGCAGCCGGACACGGCAGTGACTGCCACCCCGACCAGGAGCTTCACGGCGATTCTGGTTCGTTGCACCTGGGCAACTCTGCTGTGCGGGCAGGGCATCTCGGGAGCGGGAAAGCCATGATTGGCCCGCACGAGTGACCCCGGTCACCGCAACGCCCGGCTGCCGTTGTTCCCCGGGGTGAGGGTGCGGGTCGGGCACGAGTCGGCTCCGGGGCGGATCAGCCGCCGGTCGAGCCGTCGATCCGCTCCCGGACGAGATCGGCGTGGCGGTTGTGCCGCGCGTACTCCTCGATCATGTGGGTGTAGATCCACCGTAGATTGAACTGCTCGCCCTTGCGGCTCAGGCCGACCGGCAGGTCGTCCAGCCCGACGTTCGCGGTGATCTCCCGGGCCCGCGCGATCTCCGCCTGCCAGATCGTCGCGTCCTTCTCCCAGGTGTCCGCCTCGGTGAGATGGAACTCGCCGTCCCGGTCCTCGTCCGTCCCGTAGATCGGCTCTACGTCCTCGCCGGCCAGGACCTCGCGCAATCAGCCGCGCTCCACCTCCGCCATGTACCGCACGAGCCCGAGCAGACTGAGCTCCGACGGCGCCGCGGATGCCTCGCGCAGCTGGGCGTCGGTGAGGCCCGCACACTTCAGCGCCAGGGTGTGGCGGTGATGGCCGAGCCAGCCCTCCAGCATCGGGCGTTCGGCGGCGTTGACGGCGGGTTCGGAGCGTGCGGGCGTCGTCATGCCGGTCATCCTGCGCACCTTCGACGGCATAGCCGACTGGCGGCCGCCGCAGCACACGTATGCTGCCGGGACGAAGGACGCGCCCATGTCACAGCGGTAGCCACGGGCGGGTCATGGGCGAGAGGGAGACCCCTGTGAAGGTCGGCTGTATCGGGCTCGGCGACATCGCGCAGAAGGCGTATCTGCCGGTACTCACCACCCTGCCGGGGGTCGAACTGCATCTGCAGACCCGCACCCCCGCCACCCTGGCCGCCGTCGCCGAGACCCACCGGATTCCGCCGGAGCAGCGCCACACCGACCTCGACTCGCTGATCGCCGAGGGCCTGGACGCCGCCTTCGTCCACGCCCCGACCTCCATACACCCGGATATCGTGGGCCGGCTGCTCGACGCGGGAATTCCCACATACGTCGACAAACCGCTCGCCTACGAACTTGCCGATTCCGAGCGGCTGGTGCATCTCGCCGAGGAGCGCGGTGTCAGCCTGGCCGTCGGATTCAACCGGCGGCTGGCGCCGGGCTACGCGCAGTGCATCGAGCACCCCCGCGAGCTGATCCTGATGCAGAAGAACCGGGTGGGCCTGCCCGAGGAGCCGCGGGCCATGGTGCTCGACGACTTCATCCATGTCGTCGACACCCTGCGCTTCCTGGTGCCGGGCCAGGTCGAGCACACCGTCGCACGGGCCAGGATCCGTGACGGGCTGATGCACCATGTCGTGCTGCAGCTGTCCGGCGAAGGATTCACCGCCATCGGCGCGATGAACCGGCTCAGCGGCTCGACGGAGGAGCGGCTCGAGGTCTCCGGACAGGACTCCAAGCGCGAGGTGGTGAACCTTGCCGAGGTGATCGACCACAAGGGACAGCCGAGCCTGCGGCGACGCGGCGACTGGGTGCCGGTGGCCCGCCAGCGCGGCATCGAGCAGAGCGTGCTGTCCTTCCTGGACGCTGTGCGGGCCGGAAAGCTGCTGAGCGCCCGGGACGCCCTTGAGACCCACGAGATGTGCGAGCGCATCCTGCGAGACCTGGACTGCGCCTAGCTGGGGAGTGTCCGGTCGGCGCACTGCGCCACAGCGGACCGTGCGGAGCGGTACACGCAGGTCAGGGCGGGTTCGATCCGCTCCGGATGCGTCGCGCTCGGGCCCGAGGCAGGCTGAGGGCAATGGACCGCCGGCCCGTGGAGGTGACCTCGTGAAACCCCACGACGAGCCACAGGGATGGGGCGCGCTCCAGCCACCGCCCGGCTATTACTCGGCGGACGGGCGGCCCCCCGATGCGACACAGCGCGGCCTGATCCTCGACTGGGCGGTCAATCAGCGGATCGCAACCGGCTGGCGGGTGGAGTCCCGGGCCGAGACGCAGGTCGTGATGGTCAGGGGACAGCCGCTCAACCACGTGCTGCACGCGATCCTGATGGTGTTCAGCTGCTTCCTGTGGGGCGCCGTGTGGATGGTGCTCGCCGTGACGAACAAGGTCGAGCGGGTCGCGATCACCGTCGACGCGCAGGGGCACATCGTCTCCGTGAACGCCCCGTCATAGTGTGAGCGCCCGTCATGGTCCGGGTACCTCAGCCTTCGTACCCACGTCACCGACCGGCTCCTCCGGGGTACGCCGCCGCAGTGACCGGCCGCCCGCGTAGGCGCAGAACGCCGCCAGCACGGCCAGCGCGCCGTGCACCGGCCAGTCGCCCAGCCGCACATAGAGCGTGCTGCCACCGGCCAGCGGTACGTCAAAGACAACGGCCCCGCTCGTATCCGTGCCCAGCGGCGTGCCGACTCGGCCGCCCTGCGGGCCGTATGCCGTGCTGATGCCGGTGAGCGTGGCATGCACCATCGGGCGGCCGTTCTCGGCAGCCCGCAGCGCCCCGAGCGAGGCGTGCTGCTCCGGCGCCCACGTGTGCTGGAACGTCGAGGTCGACGACTGGGCGATCAGCAACTGGGCCCCGTCCCGGGTCAGCTGCCTGCTCATGTCGGGAAAGGCCGACTCGAAGCAGACCAGCGGCCCGATCCGCAGACTGCTCTCCGGGGCACGGACCTCGGTGGGGGACCCGATGGGTCGGTCCCTGCGTGGCGGCTCGGGAACGGACATCACCACCTGCCGGGTGCCGCGCAGCCGATCCTCGCCCGCCGCCTTGCCCAGCGACGTCACCCAGCCGAGCGCAGAACGGGCCGGAATGTACTCGCCGAACGGCACGAGGCGCATCTTGTCGTAGCGGTCCCCGGTCGGGCCGTCCGGCCCTACCAGCACCGCACTCTTGAAGATCCCCGTCCGGCCCGACGCGCCGGTCTGCCGGGCATCCTCATTCACCAGCACATCCGCGCCCACCTCGCGCGAGAGCTTCGCGATCCGCGCGGTCAGGTCCGGGTGCCGGGCCAGATCCTGGCCGACACTGCTCTCGCCCCACACCACCAGATCGACGTCGCGGCCCGCCAGCGTGCGGGTCAGCTGCTCGCTGCGCGCGAAGCGGAGCGCAACGCTGTCCGGCCCCGCGACGACCCCTGGTTGCACGACGGCGACCCGGGCCACGCCCGATTGCTCCGGCTGCGGTGCCCACTTCCATATCGCGCCCACGGCCAGCGCGCTCACCACGATGCCGACCGCAGCGGCCGTCCGGGCGCCGGACGTCAGGAGCAGCAGGGTGACCGCCGTGTTCGCCGCCACCACCAGGAGACTCACCAGCCACACGGCGCCGACCGATGCCACCCGGAGCGCCACGGGCACCTGCCACTGGCTCGCGCCGAGAAGTCCCCAGGGACCCCCGAGCCCCTCCCAGGAGCGGGCCAGCTCGATCATCAGCCAGCCGGAAGGCACCACGACCAGGGCGGCCGCAGCCGCCGCTACGGAGGGGGTGCCGCCGAGCATCCTGGACACCAGCAGGCCCCAGGGCGCCCACAGCAGACCGAGCAGCGCCGCGAGAACGACGATGAAGACATGCAGACTCGGCATCAGCCATTGGTGCACGGCGAGCAGATAGCCCGTCCCGCCGAGCCAGCCGTCGAGCGCCGCCCGGCGCGCGGTACCGGCCGAGCGGATCAGCAGCAGCCAGGGCACCAGTGCGACATAGGCGAACCACCACAGCGACGGGGCGGGGAAGGCCAGCGCGGGCAGTGCCCCGGCGAGCAGCGCTCCACCGCCCCGCCACCAGGGCGACCGGAGCATCCGCTCTCGCTGCTCAGGCCGACCGACCGGAATCCGCATACCGCGCCTCCTCGACCTGCCTGGTGAGCGGTGGTGCCCTTCTCCTTACCCAGTGTGGGGGGAGCGGAACGGGTGAGGCCAGGCCAGGCCGGGGCGCGGGCCGGGTGCAGGCCTGCGCGGCTCAGCTCGGTGCGAGGGAGCCGGAGAGGCTGCGCCACTTCTCGTGGACGGTCACGGTACGGATCCGCCAGCCGATCTCCGTACGCAACAGTCCGAAGGTGTACCGGCCGCCGGAGGCGAAGTTCGGCGCGGTGGCTTCGGTGCCGCTGCCGTTCTGCGCACTCTCCAGGCGCATCGGGTTCAGGTAGTCGGCCCGCACATCGGCGCGGTCGCCGGGGTAGCCGCCGAGATCCTGGAGGTCGAGCCGGCGGTTGACGATCAGGTGCTGGCGTACGGGGAAGAGCCGCATCGCCTCCGCGAGCCACTGCGCCACCTCGGCGGCGGGGCCCTCGATACCGCCCGCACTGCGGTAGTCGGCGCGGCCGTCCGGGGTGAACAGGTCCCGGTAGTCCTGCCAGGTGCCGTCATCCACCGCCACCGCATATCCGGTGATCACTGCGTCGATGGACAGCTGGTCCATCACGGTCGCGAGAGCCACACGCTGTGTCATCCGGCCAGTGTGTGCCCACCGACCGCAGACGCCAAGGGCCGTGCACGCGCGGCGCCGTGTCCGACCATGATTCGGTCGCCCGGCACCAGGAAGTCGGCAGCCGGACGAGGGGGAAACCAACGGCCGCGACGCGCACCACCGGTGGCCGTCTCAGCAGGGGACCACAGCCACCGGCCCGAGCGCATGCGTGAGCGTCGTCTGCGCCACCGGTGACAGCCCGAATCCAAGCTCCTCGCCGCCTTTGCGCCGCCCGATCACCGTGAGGGCGGCGGTCGCCGACGCCGTGACCAGGGTGCGGGACGCGGACCCGTGGACCGGCTCCTGCACGACCTCGACCTGTGGATACTGCCCACGCCGGCCGGCGGTGAGCTCCGCGAGGGCCCGCTCGGCCGCGCCCTCCGCCGCGTCCCGGTCGAAGACGGGACCTCCCGAGAGCATCGACGAGAACATCGTCCAGCCGTGCACGATCCGCAGGCGCGCTCCGGGCCGGGACGTGGCGGCTTCGAACGCGAAGTCCAGCACCGCCTCACTGCTTTCGTCAGCGGCCACCCCCGCGACAATGTCTGAGAACGTCTCCGCCGCCTCCTCCCCCTCCTCGTCCGCCCGGCCACTGTGAATGACGACGACGGGACACCTGGCCATCGAGGCGGTCGCCAGACTGTTCGAGCCAATCAGCAGCGCCCGGAAACCGCCCAGCCCGCGCGAGCCCAGTACCAGCAACGACGCGTGCTCGCTCAGCGCGGTCAGCGCCGCCGCCGGGAAGTCCAGCGGGGCAAGGGTTGACGTGTGCAAGGTCGGGGCGACCTGCGCCACCCGGCCCACGGACTCCGCGAGCAGTTCCTCGGCCTCTCGCCGCTGCGCCTCCTGACTGGTACGCCGATTGAGCGGCCTGACATGGGCGATCGTCAGCGGAAGCCCTCGCCGGACTGCGTCGTGCGCGGCCCAGTTGAGCGCCTCGTAGCTGTGCCACGAACCGTCGACGGCGGCGATCACAGGAAGCTCGGCGGTGGTCATGGAGTCCTCCAGAGTCCGGCGGCACCCGGCCCAGACTGGTACGTGTACGAGGCATATGGCTTGGGCTTCCGGCCGTGTCTCTTCCGTATTACCCCGGTCGTGTTCCGTACGCTACGGCCGGTCGGCGTCCGGCGCAGGAGCAGCCGAAGCGCGAACAGTGAAGCGGTGTGAACCGCTGAGGCGCGTCGCGGAAGGGCACGAGCGGACGGGTTTCCGGTCTCTCCGGACTGCCGGCTGCACGGCCTTCCACGACGCGCTTCACGACGAGGGCGGTCCGGCAACGGTCGCCTTCATGCGAGAGGAGTTCCAGCACCATGCGATGGCGGAGCCACGGGGTCATACACACCGAGCGGAGCCTGCCGGTCGTCACGCAGAGATAGGCGCAGACCCCTTGAGTGACGCGGCGGCCGCGGCCTGAGGTCGTCCGGCGAGGGGTGATCGCGGTACTCCGGGGGGCGTACGGCGACTGCCTCCGGACGTACGACGACGGCCGCACACCCCCCGAGGGATGCTCCGGACATGGAGAACCAGCCCACGGCGGCCACCGGAGGAGCCGCCACCGGAACACAACCGGCGCACAGTGGCACGACCGACCCATCGCCGACCACGCCCACGGTGTGGAAGCAGAGCCCGGTGGAACGCCTCTGTTACGCGACCGGCGCGGGGCTCGTCGTCTCCGGGCTGCTGCATCTGATCGTCTTCGCCGTCGACGGCAGCCCCTGGGACGGCCCGGTCTCCTGGCGCAAACCCGTCACCTTCGGACTCTCCTTCGGCCTGACGCTCATCGCGATCTGCTGGGTGGCCTCGTACGTGCGCCTGCGCGACCGCACCCGTACCGTGCTGCTCGCGGTGTTCGCCGTCGACTGTGTGCTGGAGGTCGCCGGCATCACGCTCCAGGCATGGCGCGGCGTGCCGTCCCACTTCAACATGGAGACCCCCTTCAATACGGCGGTCTCCATGTCGCTGGCCCTCGGCGGGGGAGTGCTGGTCGTCATCCTCACCGCCCTGGCGGCGGCCTCGTTCGTCCGGCGCCCCGAAGGGCCGACCGGTATGGCCCTCGCGCTGCGTGCCGGTTTCACGATCCTTGTCGTCGGGCTGCTGGCGGGGGCGGCGATGATCGCCCGCGGCGTCTATCTGACGCGCACCGGGCACCAGTTGGACGGCTACGCCTCCACGGCATCGCTCAAACCGCTGCACGGAGTGAGTCTGCACGCGGTCCTGGCGCTGCCCGCCCTGGCCAGGGTGCTGGCCGGCACGCGGTGGAGCGCTTCCACCCGGCGTACCGTCGTCCGCGCCGCCGTGGGGTGCTACGCGGCGGCCGTCGTGGGGGCGTTGATATGGGCGGTCGTCGCGTACTGAGTCGTCGCGCAGGACCTGACCGCCGGTCGACTGCGTGCAGGACTCACTTGAGCACCCCTCCGCGAGCAGAGGGCTCCCCATGGACCCGCTGATGCGGGCCCTCACCCGAAAGTACGGAACGGACAACCGAAGCGAGGAGATCGCGGTCGCCTGGAGCATCATGTTCGGCCTGAGCATCCTGCTCGGGAACAAGTTCGTAGACGTTCAGCACGCTCTTGTAGAAGCGCGCGAATCACTTTGGGACGAAGCCGCGATGCCGCAGGTCGTTGCACTGACACGCTGAGCCACAGCGGCCCCCACCCGGCCGGGCAGGGGCCGCTGTGCGTCGGGGTTTCAACGGCGCGGTTCGCCACTCAGCTACCTGTGGCGCCGAACCACGGCGACTCGCCCGCATCCTCGGGCAGTAGCCGGTTCAGTGTGTTCGCCAACTGCAGGCACGGATCGGAGCACGTCCCGTCTCCGGCGGCCACGATCCGCAGGCCAAGGATCGCCGCCTCCAGGTGTGCACGACCAACAGCGACAGCCCGGCCCGCGGGTCCAGGTGGCGCCCTGCCCTGGTTCAGTCCATATGGAAGATCAACTGGGAGAATGATGGGAGATGATCATGTCGAGCGGGCTCGAATCACCTCCATTTTGATCTGACAATCTCCAGTTGAAGCCGGGTATCTGGGTGCTGGAAGACGGCCCTTAGCCCGCCGAATCACCCGCGTGCGGGCTCAGTACACCGGCCGCCACCAGGGCGAACAGCAGCACGCCCAGCAGCACGCGGTAGATGACGAACGGCATGAAGCTCTTGGTCGTGATGAACTTCATGAACCAGGCGATGACGGCGTACCCCACGCCGAAGGCGATGAACGTCGCGAAGATCGTCGGACCCCACGACACATGCCCTTCGCTCGCGTCCTTCAGCTCGAAGACGCCCGAGGCGAGCACGGCCGGGATCGCGAGCAGGAACGAGTAGCGGGCCGCCGCCTCGCGGGTGTAGCCCATCAGCAGACCACCGCTGATCGTGGCGCCCGAGCGGGAGACACCAGGGATCAGGGCCATCGCCTGGCAGAAGCCGAAGATCAGACCGTCCTTGACGCCCAGCTCCTTGAGGGACTTCCGCTCCTTGACGGCCCGGTGCTTGCCGCCGGTCTCGTCGCGGGCTGCGAGACGGTCGGCGATACCGAGGACGATGCCCATGACGATCAGGGTGGTGGCGATGAGCCGGAGGTCGCGGAAAGGGCCTTCGATCTGGTCCTTGAAGGTCACGCCGAGGACGCCGATCGGAATGGAGCCGACAATGACCAGCCAGCCCATCTGCGCGTCGTGGTCGCTGCGCATCGACCGGTTGGTCAGCGAGCGGAACCAGGCGGAGACGATCCGAGCGATGTCCTTGCGGAAGTAGATGAGGACGGCCGCCTCCGTGCCGATCTGGGTGATGGCGGTGAACGCCGCACCCGGGTCGTGCCAGCCCGCGAACGCAGCGGTCAGCCGCAGATGCGCGCTGGAGGAGATCGGCAGGAACTCGGTCAGTCCCTGAACGAGGCCCAGGACGAACGATTCGAACCAGCTCATGGGGCTTTGGCCATCCCGGAAGTCATCGTGCATCGGCCGGCGGACAGCGGGGCCGTCGGCAACGTGCGGAGTGCGGTCATGTGAGGGAAGGGCCACGGCGGGCCCGATGATCGTCTGTCGTGCGCGGGCAGCGTATCGTCCTCGAGTGAACGGGGTGACGGCTGCCCCCGGCCATCGACCGGCGCCGGTGACTGTGCCTGCGCCTGTTCGGCGGGCGGACGGCCGGCCCGCCGGCGCCGCCCACCAGTCATTCGGCGTCGAGACGGCCGCGCCCGCGACGCCCGCGGGTCGTTGCGTCAGGGCCGCGGCGGCGCTTGCGCTGCCTGCCGGTCATTCACCGCCGAGGCGGTGCCGCTTGCGCCAGGCGACGGCGGCCGCGCCGATCCCGGTCAGCACGATGAAGCCCATCGCGGCCAGGAACGCGGGGGACGTCGGCGACGAGGCCTCGCTGCCCGCGACGACGTATGCGGCGGTGTTCGGGACGGAGCCGATCCCGGTGGCCACCAGGAACGGTGGATACCCCATCCGCGACACCGCGGCGCAGTAGTTGGCGGCCGCGAACGGCACGCCCGGGAAGAGCCTCAGGGCCAGCATCGAACGGAATCCGTGCCGGCTCAGCTGCCCGTCCGCCGCCTTCAGCCAGCGCCCGCGCAGCAGCGTACGGAGGGCGTCCTGCCCCAGCACCCTGCCCAGGCCGAACGAGATGCCCGCACCCAACACCGTGCCCGCCAGTGCGGCGGCCAGACCGGCCTGCGAACCGAAGAGCGCACCCGCGGCCAGATTGAGCAGTGGCCTCGGTACGAACGCCACGGTGCACACTCCGTACGCGACGCCGAACAGCGCAACCGCAACGCCGCCGCTGTTCAGCCGGGCCGGCCAGCCGGTGGCCAGCAACCGCTGAGGTTCGAGGAGCAGCATCGCCGCGGCGGCAGCCAGCAGCAACACCACGAGCAGCGAGAACCGGGACCAGGGCGAGAGCAGAACCCTCGAACAGCGTGCGGCGAGGCCGGTGGCCGACCGGGTGGCGGGGACTGGGTCGAGCATTCGGGGAGACTAACCGACACTCATGTGTGATCGCCGTAATGTGCCCCGTATGGGCCGCCCCGCAGGCAGTGCGGGAATGCGCGTCGACGGCGCCCCGGGACCGGCTCTCGTCTCCGTCGGCGCGCGTGGCCATGAAGCATCTCCGAGGCCGGCCGGGGGATGAACTCCCGTACCGGGCCTGCCGGAACGCCCGGGGAGAAAACCATTCGACGGGTCCGCTGCAGTCGGCCATGATCGGACCCATGTTCCGGTACGCCTTCCTCGCAGCGCAGTCCGCAGTCGCGGACGCGCCGAAGGCTGCCGTTGTTCCCGCTGCCCATGCTGCCGCCACGATCACCGCAGCCGCAGCCGCAGTCGACGCAGCAGCGCTCACCGCTGCCGCAGCGCCCTTCGGCGGCGCCCGAAGCTGACCCTCCCCCGACAGTCCGGCGGACCCCGTAAGGGGAGGGTCGGCAGGGCCCTGGGGTCTTCTCTCTCAGCTTCGTATCCAGAAGGAATCGAGCCATGCCCAAGACGGCATACGTGCGCACCAAGCCACACCTCAACATCGGCACCATGGGCCACGTCGACCACGGCAAGACCACCCTGACCGCGGCCATCACGAAGGTTCTCAGCGACCGTGCCGACAGCAGCACCTCGTACGTCTCGTTCGACCGGATCGACCGGGCGCCCGAGGAGGCGCAGCGCGGCATCACCATCAACATCGCGCACGTCGAGTACGAGACCGACACCCGCCACTACGCGCATGTCGACATGCCCGGCCACGCCGACTACGTCAAGAACATGGTCACCGGCGCCGCGCAGCTCGACGGGGCGATCCTCGTCGTGTCCGCGGTCGACGGGATCATGCCGCAGACCGCCGAGCACGTCCTGCTCGCCCGTCAGGTCGGCGTCGACCACATCGTCGTCGCCCTCAACAAGGCCGACGCGGGCGACCCCGAGCTGACCGACCTGGTCGAGCTGGAGGTCCGCGAGCTGCTCTCCGCGCACGGCTACGGAGGCGACGGTGTCCCCGTCGTCCGGGTGTCGGGTCTGAAGGCGCTGGCCGGCGACCCGCGCTGGACCGCGTCCATCGAGGCGTTGCTGGACGCCGTCGACACGTACGTACCGATGCCGGTGCGCTACACCGACGCGCCGTTCCTGCTGCCCGTGGAGAACGTCCTGACCATCACCGGCCGGGGCACTGTCGTCACCGGGGCCGTCGAGCGCGGCACCGTCCGCGTCGGCGACCGGGTGTCCGTGCTCGGGGCGGACATCGAGACGGTCGTCACCGGTCTGGAGACCTTCGGGAAGCCGATGGAGTCCGCGCAGGCCGGCGACAACGTGGCGCTGCTCGTGCGCGGGGTGGAGCGCGACCGGGTCCGCCGCGGCCATGTGGTGGCGGCGCCCGGCAGCGTGACGCCCAGCCGGCGCTTCACCGCGCAGGTGTACATCCTGTCGGCGCGGGAAGGCGGCCGGACCACACCGGTGGCCACCGGCTACCGGCCGCAGTTCTACATCCGTACCGCGGACGTGGTCGGCGACATCGACCTCGGCGAAGCGGCAGTGGCGCGCCCCGGTGACACGGTCACGATGACGGTCGAACTGGGCCGGGACACCCCGCTGGAGTCCGGCCTCGGCTTCGCGATCCGGGAGGGCGGCCGCACGGTCGGCGCGGGCACCGTCACCGGCCTGCTCTGATCCGTATTCCGCCACGCAACGGATCCGTCCCCCGCGCCCCGCGGGGGCGGGTCCGTTGCCATGCGCAAGACTGACGGCATGGCAGACATTGCACTGGTGCTCGGGGCCGGCGGCGTCACCGGAAGCGCCTGGGAGACCGGGATCCTGCACGGACTCGCCGAGGCGGGTGTGGATCTGTCCACCGCCGACCTCATCATCGGCAGCTCCGCCGGGGCCGTCGTCGGCGCCCAGCTCGCCTCCGGACTGCTCGGCCTCCCGGAACTGTACGCACGCCAGCTCGCGGATCCGCAGGGCGAGACCGGCGGCAGGCTCGGGACGGCCACCCTCATGCGCTACGCCCGGGCCGTGCTGACCGCAGGCACTCCCGAGGCGTACGGGCGGAAGCTGGCCCGAATGGCCCAGGAGGCCCGGACCGGAATCACTGCGGCCGAACGACGGGCGCTGATCGCGAGCCGGCTCCTGACACCCGAGTGGCCCGAGCGGCAGCTGCGCATCACCGCCGTCCACGCGGCCACGGGGGAACTCCACACGTTCGACAAGGACAGCGGCGTGCCGCTCGCGGACGCCGTCACCGCCAGCTGCGCCGCTCCCGCCGTCTGGCCGGTCGCCGTCATCGACGGTCAGGACTGGATCGACGGCGGGGCGTACTCCCCGGCCAACGCCCACCTCGCCGCCGGATACGAGCGCGTCGTCGTCATCGCACCGACAGCCAGTGGCAACAAGGTGATCGTCTCGCCCCGGTCCCAGGCTACCGACCTCGAAGCGAGGGGCGCCCGGGTCGCTGTCATCACCCCGGACGCGGCCGCCAAGAAGGCATTCGGCCGCAATCCCCTCGACCCGAGCCGCCGGGCAGTCGCCGCGCGAGCCGGACTCGCCCAGTCCGCGGCGCACACCGAGACGGTCGCCGCGGTTCTGAACAGCTGAACCCGCACCTCACAATGGAGGGGTGAACGAGCCGATACCTGTGATCCGGGACGTGGACCAGGGCACTGCCAGACTGCTTCCCGATGTGGACCGGGACCGGGCCTGGCTGCTCACGGTCGACAGCGCACCCCAGTCATACGTCGACCTCGACGATCCGGCCCACCTGGAGTTCGAGTACGCC
Organism: Streptomyces sp. NPDC005181; assembly: GCF_040608395.1. Lineage (NCBI taxonomy): Bacteria > Bacillati > Actinomycetota > Actinomycetes > Kitasatosporales > Streptomycetaceae > Streptomyces > Streptomyces sp. NPDC005181. The sequence goes on along the minus strand of NZ_JBEXID010000036.1, from coordinate 22,708 downwards.
CGACGGCTCGCCCACGTTCTGGACTGTGCCGGGGAGCCGGATGCGCCCCTCGACGTACTCCACCTCGGCGGCGGCGCACTCACCCTGCCCCGCTATGTCGCCGCGACCCGGCCGGGCTCCCGGCAGATCGTCGCCGAGGCCGACCGCGGCCTCCTCGCCCTGGTCATCGAGCAGCTGCCGGTCCCCGACGGCAGCGGGATCACCGTGCACGCCACGGACGCCCGCGGTCTCCTGGAGGAGACCCCGGCCGGATCCGTGGACGTGCTGATCGCAGATGTCTTCGGCGGCTCACGCGTGCCCGCGCACCTCACCTCGGTCGAGTACGCGCGGGCGGCCGAGCGGGTGCTGCGGGACGACGGCATCTATGCCGCCAACCTCGCCGACAGCGCGCCCTTCGGCTTCCTCCGCTCACAGCTCGCCAACTTCGCGGCCGTCTTCGACGAGCTCGCGGTGCTCGCCGAACCGGCGGTGCTGCGCGGCCGCCGCTTCGGGAATGTCGTCCTGGTCGCCTCCCGCAGCCCCTTCGACATTGCCACCCTGGCCCGCCGCTGCGCGTCCGACGCCTTTCCGGCCCGGGTCGAGCACGGCGCCGCACTGGACCGGCTCATCGGTGCAGCCCGGCCGGTCGGGGACGCCGACGCGGTGCCGTCACCCGAGCCGCCCGACGGCGCCTTCAGCATCGGCTGACGGTGCCTTCCTCGCCGCGGCGGACGGCCCCGCGGCCACCGGCACCGTGGCGGCCGTCCGGCGGGTGAGGTTGCGTACGTCGGGTACGAACAGCACGGCCCCCGTGACCAGCACGATCAGCACGGCGCAGCCCCAGAGCGCCTGACCTCGTCCGACCAGGTCCTCCACCGGACCGGCTACCGCGGTGGACAGCGGCAGCATCGCCACCGATCCGAACCAGTCGTACGCCGAGACGCGCGACAGTTTCTCCTCCGGGATCTCCTGGTGCATGGCCGTCATCCAGGAGACCCCGAACACCTCGATGGCGATGCCGCTGACAAACATCACCGCGCTGAGCCCGGCCACGGGCAGCGGCACCGCAAGCGCCGCCGACGGCAGGGCCAGCGGGAAGACGCAGAGCGTCCCGGCGAGCAGCAGCCGCCGGGGCTTCCAGCGCATCATCAGCAGCGCTCCGCACAGCGTGCCGATCCCGAACGCGGCGAGCGCGAGACCCCAGGGGCGGGCCCCGCCGAGCTCGTCCCTGGCAACCAGCGGCCCGTACACCGACTCGGCGGCCCCGACCACCGCGACCACCACCGAGAACTGAGCCACGATGGACCACAGCCAGGGGCGGCCTGCGAACTCCTGCCAGCCTTCGCGCAGATCGGAGAGCAGCCCGCCGCCCGGTGCGCGCGACGGGATGTGAGCGACATCGAGAAAGGCGCGCAGCGCCCCGGCCACCGCGAACGCCGCCGCGTCGACGGCCAGCACCCAGCCCGGGTTCATCGCCGCGATCATGGCGCCACCGAGCGCCGCACCGCCGATCGCGGCGCCGTGCATCGACATCCGGAAGAGAGCGAAGGCGCGGCTGGCCTGTTCGCCGCTGACGCTGGACATCAGCATGCCCTCGGCCGCCGGGTTGAAGAATGCCTGCCCGGTGCCGCACGCCGCGGTGAGCACCATCATCTGCCACAGTTTCGGATCGCCGGCCAGGACCAGCCAGGCGAAGGCGGCCTGCGAGACGCAGTTGAGGGCGTTCGCCGCGACCATCACGCGGTGGCGCGGCAGCCGGTCCGCGATCGCGCCGCCGATGAGCAGGAAGACGACCAGGGGTGCGGTACGGGCAGCGGCGACCAGGCCGACGTCGCCGCCGTCACCGCCCGACTGCAGAACGGCGAACGCCGCCGCGATCAATGCGCCATGGGTACCCAGGCCCGTGATGATCGCGGCGGCCGTCAGCAGACTGTAGTTGCGCCCGGCCCAGGCGGGGCGGCGCATGCGGGACGGAGGGACGGAAGCAGGAGTCACCAAGGGACTATCCCTGCCCGGACCCCGACCTGCCAAATGCATGGCCCGGGCGGTGCGCGGAGCGGATGTGGATCAGGAGCGGATCAGGGGTGCATCAGGACTTGGTGATGTCCGTGAGCCGCAAGGTGCTGAGGATCTTCTGGATCGTGGTGTCCGGAAGTTCGCCCTCCACGTCCGCTCCGGCGTAGAGGATCCACGAGGAGTACTCACCGTTGCTGTTCTTGAAGGAGAAGGCGATCGACTTGCCGTCGCTGTCGCACTTCTTCTTCTTGGTGACGCCGGGCGCGGTGGCCGTGACGACACTGCCGGTGACACCGGACTTGGTGGTGTACGGCTTGGGTTTGCCGATCTTGATGGTGCCCTTCGGCATGTGCTGCGCATAGGCGGCCCACACCCAGTTCGCGGCCTCGTTCGTGGCGGCCTCGTCGGTGCTCTTCGCACCCTGGGCACCCTTGGTGCCGACGCCGGCCAGGCTCATGTCCTCCTTGGTGCCGTCCTTGTCGGCATCGTCGACGCACCACTTGCTCTTGTAGTACGCCGGCGCGGAGAAGCCGACTGCGGGCGACCCGTCGCCCTTCTTGTCGTCCTCGAAGAAGGAGAACACCCCGGGAGCGGCGACCTCCCAGTCACCGGGCACGTCGAACTGGGTGCCCCACTTGGGGTTGGTGACGACCTTCCAGCCGGCGATGAGGGGCTTGGCGTCCCCGTCGGTGCCGCGCGGGTTCGCCTCGGGTGAGGACGCGCCGTCGGACGGCTTCGCGGAGGACGACGACTTTCCGCCATCGGCGACGTCGGTGCCGCCCTTGTCGTCGTTCTTGTTCATCACCACGACACCGGTGACCACGGCGGCCACGACCACGGCGGTGGCCGCGACGATCGCGACGACGGTCGTCGACTTCTTGTTGTTGTCGCCGGGCTGCGGCGCACCGGGCGGACCGGGAACCGCGTACTGCGGCACGGTCGGCTGCTGGTACGGGTTCGGCTGCGGATAACCCGGCTGGCCCTGCTGCGGGTAACCCGGCTGCTGCCCCGGCTGGCCCTGCTGCTGATATCCCGGCTGCTGATAGGGATTCGGCTGCTGGTACCCCGGCTGCTGGTACGGGTTCTGGCTCTGGTCCTGCGGGTTCTGCTCGCCCCCGGGCGGCTGCTCTCCTGGCCACATGGCGAGTAACGATAGAGGGGTGGCGGCCGGTCGGCTACGGCCGCCCCCGTGCGGCAACGGTCAAGGGGGCTGTCATGCAGTCGTCTTGAGGAGAGTGGGGATGGCCAAACGCGCCTACTCATGAGTAACATTCGGCGCATGAGCGCTGAACAGATGACAGTCGGAGACATGCTCGTCGCCACCGTTCCGATGGCCAGGACCCTTAATCTCGAGTTCCTCGAGACGACCGCGGAGCGTGCGGTCGTCCGCTTGCCCGACCAGGCGGACTACCACAACCACGTCGGCGGACCACATGCCGGAGCGATGTTCACGCTCGCGGAGTCGGCGAGCGGAGCGATCGTCATCGCCGCCTTCGGAGACCAGATGTCCCGGGCCGTACCGCTCGCCGTGAAGGCGGAGATCGCCTACAAGAAGCTGGCGATGGGTGTCGTCACCGCGACTGCGACCCTGGGCCGGCCGGCGGCGGACGTCGTCGCCGAGCTCGACGAGGGCAAGCGGCCCGAATTCCCCGTCACCATCGAGATCCAGCGCGCGGACGGCGCGGTGACCGGTGAGATGACCGTGGTGTGGACGCTCCGCCCGAACGCCTGAGGACCGTACCGCCGACCTGGGCCGTCCCACCCCTGACGAGGGGGCGGGGCGGCCCTTCGCGCTGTTCGGGCGGGTGTCGCGGCAGGTAGGCTGCCCGCCGTGCGCCGAGGAGTTGCCCGGCGGGCGACAGCACATCAGCACGGGAGGAACCGGCGTTGCACATCCAGGAGTGGCTGGAGACAGTCCCGGCGGTCAGCGTGTACGTCCTGGTGGGCGTCGTCATCGGTCTGGAGAGCCTGGGTATTCCGCTGCCCGGTGAGATCGTCCTCGTCAGCGCGGCACTGCTGGCAGCCGGGCACAGCGGCATCAACCCGGTCATCCTGGGCGCCTGCGCCTGCGCCGGAGCGATCATCGGGGACTCGATCGGATACGCCATCGGGCGCAGGGGCGGCCGGCCGCTGCTTGCCTGGCTCGGCGGCAAGTTCCCCAGACACTTCGGTGCGGACCAGATCGCCATGGCGGAGCGGTCGTTCCAGAAATGGGGCATGTGGACGGTGTTCTTCGGCCGCTTCGTCGCACTGCTGCGTATCTTCGCCGGACCGCTGGCCGGGGTCCTGCGCATGCCGTACTGGAAGTTCCTGATTGCCAATGTGCTCGGCGGCATCGTCTGGGCAGGCGGCACCACGGCCGTCATCTACTCGGTGGGGGTCGTCGCCGAGGCCTGGCTGAAGCGTTTCTCCTGGCTCGGACTGGTGGTCGCGCTGCTGATCGGGCTGACCTCGATGATGGTCCTCAAGAGCCGCGCCAAGAAGGCGGCGGCGCAGTCCGGGGAGCGCACCGCAGCCGAGGCGGGAACCGTACCGGCGGCGGACTGAGCCGTCGGCCCGGCTGATCGGGCCGACGGTTGGTGAGGTGTTCAGCCCTCGTGTGCCTGGCGGTGTGCCTTGGCCAGCTCGACGTAGCCCACCGCGTTGAACTTGATGCCCTCGAGCTCCTCCTCGGTCAGCTCGCGCTTGACCTTGGCCGGCACGCCCGCGACGAGCGAACCGGGCGGCACCCGCATCCCCTGCGGTACCAGTGCCTGGGCGGCGATCAGCGAACCGGCGCCGATGTGCGCCCCGTTGAGAACCGTGGCCCCCATGCCGACCAGGACGTCGTCCTCGACGGTGCAGCCGTGCAGTACGGCGTTGTGGCCGACCGAGACGCGGTCGCCGACCGTGACGGGGAACCCGGGGTCGGCATGGACGCTGCAGTTGTCCTGGATGTTGCTGTCGGCACCGATGGCGATGGGAGCGCAGTCGGCCCGCAGCACCGCCTGGTACCAGGCGCTGGAGCCCGCGGCCATGGTCACCTCGCCGATCACGACGGACGTCGGTGCGGTGAAGGCCGCCACGTCGATGTCCGGTTCGTGGCCGCCCATGCCCGTGATCAACGCCTGCTCTGCCATCGGCCGTTCCTCCGTGCTCCGGTTCGTTCGGCCGCGTGGTGCGGCCGCCGTTGCTCGATCGTCGTTGTTCGAACGAGCCAGGGGAACGGTATGCGACGGCCATTCCCCTGCTGCGGAGTGGGGTGAACATCACAGGACTCCGCGGTGATCGTTCCGGCGGTGCCGACTACCGTGAGCGAGTGCCGAAGAACAGCAACACGTTCTCATCCCTCACCGCCTGGCGGCGCCGTGTCGTGTCCCGGGCCGTCCACCGTGGCTGGCGTGCGATCCAGGAGGCGGGCGCGATCACCGCGCAGCACCCGGGTGGGCTCCGCTTCGGCCGCATAGGAGAGGGGACCCGGCTGGCCTTCCCGCAGGGCACCGTCTTCGGCGAGCCGTGGATCGAGCTCGGCGGCCACTGCATCATCGGCGAGCAGGTCACCCTGACCGCCGGACTCATGCCGGACCTGGACCTCGGCTCCGCGCCGATCCTGACCCTGGGGGACGGTGTGGTCCTCGGCCGCGGCAGCCATGTCGTGGCCGACACCACGGTGACCATCGGCTCGAACACGTACTGCGGACCGTACGTCTACATCACCTCCACCAACCACAGCTACGACGATCCGCACGAGCCGATCGGCAGACAGTGGCCGCGCATGGAGCCGGTCACGATCGGACCCGGCTGCTGGATCGGCACGGGTGCGGTGATCCTGCCGGGGGCCCGGCTCGGGCGCAATGTGGTGGTCGCGGCAGGCGCGGTGGTACGCGGTGAGGTGCCCGACCACGCGGTGGTGGCCGGGGCACCCGCACGTGTCGTACGCGGCTGGGACCCGGTGAAGGGCTGGCAGCCACCCCTGCGTACGCCCGCTCCGGTGCCGATCCCGGCCCATGTCACGCCCGAACAGCTGCTGGCCGTCGCGGAACTCGAAGAAGGCTGAGCCCGCTTCCTACCCGGTGGCGAGCAGTACGGTCCCCACCAGGGCCAGACCGGCTCCCGCCGCCTGCACCCCGCGCAGTCGTTCGCCCAGGACCCCGCGGGCGGCCAGGGCCGTGACCACCGGATAGAGCGAGGCCAGTACGGCGGCCACGGTGACGGGGCCGTGCTGCGCGGCGATCGAGTAGGTGCCGTTGGCCGCGACATCGGCGAGGCCGACGAACGCCAGGGCGGGCAGCGCGGCCGGCAGCGCGGCCGCTCCGCCCTCCTCGGGCAGCGCCCGCGCCCCGCGCCGTACCGATACGTACAGCGCCGTGCTGCCGACCGCGATGTTGGTGAGGCGCTGTACGAAGAGCGCCAGGAACAGCCCGGTGACCGTCGTGGACGCCTCCGCGATCAGCGACATCACCGCCCCGAATCCGAACGCGGCCACCAGCGTCAGCAGCACCGCCTGCCGTTGCACCGGTGCCCCGCGCAGCTGCGGTCCACCGGCCAGCACGATGCCCGCGATCGCGATGCCGACTCCGGCGAACTGCAGCAGCCCGGGCCGCTCGCCGATGACCAGCCCGACACTCACCGGCACCGCGACTCCCAGCGAGCCGAGCGGCGAGACGACGCCCATGGGTCCGAGCGCCAGCGCCTTGTAGAAGCTCAGCATGGCCACCGGGCCGACCGCGCCCGCGGCCACGGCGAACCAGAGCTGACCGCTGACCTCGCTCCAGCCGCCGGTGGCAACCACGATGATGCCCAGCACGACCGCCGCGACGGCCTGCGAGGCGACGACCACCGTGAGCGCGGGCGTACGTCGGGTGAGCAGCCCGCCGCCGAAGTCGGCCAGCCCCCACAACAGGCTGGTGGCCAGGGCGAACAGCGCTGTCACGGTATGCCTCGCAGTACAGTGCGGTGAACGGTTGGGTGCACCACACCGTAGTGCAGTATTTTCGACTCTGTCATCCAGAATATTGGACGGAATGTGTCTGACCTCGACCAGCTCACCCAGTCGCTCGCGCGTAACCTCAAGCGCTGGCGCGGTGAACGTGGCTTCACCCTGGATGCCCTCGCCGCGCGCGCGGGGGTCAGCCGCGGCATGATCATCCAGATCGAGCAGGCGCGCACCAATCCGAGTGTCGGCACCACGGTCAAGCTCGCCGACGCCCTGGGCATCAGCATCACCACCCTGCTCGACTACGAACAGGGATCTCACGTCCGTCTGGTGCCCGAGAGCCAGGCGGTGCGCATGTGGTCCACCGAGGCGGGCAGTTCCACCACCCTGCTCGTAGGTACGGAGGCCAGAGGACCGATCGAACTCTGGGCCTGGCACCTGATGCCCGGAGACAGCAGCACCTCCGATCCGCACCCCGAAGGCACCGTCGAACTGCTCCACGTCACGGCGGGGGTGCTCACCCTGGAAGTCGACGGCGAGGCCCACTCCGTAACCGCGGGAACCTCCGCCACCTTTGAGGCGCACCATCCGCACGCCTACCGCAACGAAGGCTCCGAACCGGCCGAGTTCACGATGGCGGTGTCCATCCCGCCCGTACGCTGAGACGCGCGACCGGCGGCCGTGCGGTCGCTGTTAGCGTGGCCCGTATGCGCGCACCCATCGGCACTTTCGAGAGTGCCGGCCCTGCCGTCGACCGCATCGACCTCCTCATCCCTCCGGTCGCCGAGGCCGTGCGTGAGGGGTGGGGCGGTGTCCCCGCCGAGCGGATTCTCCACGTCGACACGGACCCGGATATCGCGGACACGGCGGTCTTCGTCGCCCATCACGGCGCCGACCTGCTCGACCGGTCGGCCAACTGCGTCGTGGTGGCAGGCAAGCGCGGCGGCGAGGTCACCCTGGCGGCCTGCGTCGTCCTCTCCCGCACGCGTATCGATGTGAACGGGGCGGCCCGCAAGCACCTCGGCGCCCGCAAGGCGTCGTTCGCCTCCATGGACACAGCGGTCGGCGAGACCGGCATGGAGTACGGGGGCATCACCCCGATCGGACTCCCGGCCGGCTGGCCGCTGCTGCTCGATCCCGGCGTGGTGGACGAGGAGTGGGTGCTGATCGGCAGCGGCAGCCGCCGGGGCAAGCTGATCGTCCCGGGAAAGGCGCTCGCGGCCCTGCCGAACGCGGTGCTCGTCGAAGGGCTCGGCGTCACGGTGTGAGGCGCCGACGGTCCCGCTCGGAGTCGTCGCGGTGCCGGGGCCCACGCAACGCGACGGAGGCAACGGCAAGCGTCGGGAACCGACGCGACGTTCGGCCCCCTTACGGCCGCGCCGCCCGGTAGGACGGAAGCCGGCGGGTCGCGAAGTCCACCGCGTCGGTGAAGCGGAAGAGCCGTGCCGTCGCCGAGCCCACCGTGCCGGGGCGCACCGCCGTGCCGTCGGCCGTGCGCTCGAACTCCGCCCCGAGCGCGGCGAAGTCGCTGTCGTCCAGCGCGACGTCCTCATACGCCCACCAGTGGCGCCTGCCGCCGGTGGTCACCACGCAGCGGTAGGTGCGGCGGGGCGGGTCGGGGACGCGGTACTCGCCGAGGTGGAAGGCGCTGCAGGAGTCGAACCCGGTGCCCAGCAGCAGCACTTGAGCCCGCACGTCATAGAGGCAGGCCAGCGGTGACTCCTCGCCGAGATGGCAGTCGGGGCGGTGATGCGCGACGAGCTTCTCGGCCAGGGGGCCCAGTGCGGTGAACGATGTCTGGGGGTGGCCGCTGCGTGCTGCCCCCGGAGTCCGCCGTACGGCCTCCGAGAGGCGGCCCATCGACGGGGCGGCCGACGTCGCCCGGTCGAAAGGCGGCATGCTCGCCCGCACAGCCTCCCGGGCCAGGTCGGTGAGGCCGCGCACCCGCTCGCGGTACTGCGGGGACGTATCGGAGTTCTCCGGGGTGAACGACGGGACCACCAGGGTGCCGTCCGCGCCGATCGCGTCCCGCAGTGCGCCGATCACCGCCCGTACCCCGCCGCTCACCGCCCCCGTTGCGCGCATCGACGCATGCACCATGAGGACGCCGCCCCGCGCCACACCGAGTTCGGACAGCTCATCGGCCAGCCGGCCTCGGCGGTGGGGAACGGTCAGGACTGCGGGAGCACCGGTAACACTCACAGCGGCTTATTCTCCCAGCCGCGCGGCATGTGTGACACCCCGCACATTCGGCCGAGAGGCGGCACCCCGATCATCGGTCCAGAAGGGGGATCTCGATCGCGGGGCAGCGGTCCATCACCATGTCGACCCCGGCAGCGCGCGTGCGCTCGTATGCAGCCTCGTCGATCACGCCCAGCTGGAACCAGACCGCCTTCGCGCCGAGGCCGACCGCCTCGTCCGCGACGGCGCCCGCCAGTTCGCTGTTGACGAAGACATCCACGACATCGACCGGGAACGGAACGTCGGCCAGCGAGGCGTACCCCTCCTCGCCATGGACCCGCTCGGCCTTGGGATGCACGGGGACGACGCGCTTGCCGAAGCGCTGGAGGACCGCGGCTACGCCATGGGCCGCGCGCGACGTGTTGTTCGAGAGGCCCACAACGGCCCAGGTGTCGCCCGTGTCCTGGAGGACTCTGCGGACCGTCTCCGCGTCTGTGCCCGTGTCTGCATACATGATCCGGTCAACGGACAGCGGCCGTGGGCCATTCCCGCCTTGCGCATAGGGTGGCCGGATGCAGGAGCAGTACCGGACAGTCGCCCGAGCGGGCGTGCACGAGACCGAGATCAACCGATCGCGCTTCATCTGCGCGCTCGCCCCCGCCGCCACCGAGCAGGAGGCGCAGGATTTCGTCGCACGCATCCGCAAGGAACACCCGACCGCCACTCACAACTGCTTCGCGTACGTGATCGGCGCCGACGCCTCCGTGCAGAAGGCCAGCGACGACGGCGAGCCCGGCGGCACCGCGGGCGTTCCGATGCTGCAGATGCTGATGCGCCGCGAGATGCGGTACGTCGTCGCCGTCGTCACCCGCTACTACGGCGGCGTGAAGCTCGGCGCCGGGGGACTGATCCGGGCGTACGGAGGGGCGGTCGGCGAGGCTCTCGACGAGCTCGGCACGGTCACCCGGCAGCGGTTCCGGCTCGCCACGATCACCGTCGGCCACCAGCGGGCCGGCCGGCTGGAGAACGATCTGCGCGCCACGGGACTGGCCGTGCGGGAGGTCCGGTACGCGGAGGCGGTGATCATCGAGATCGGACTGCCGGACTCCGATGTCGAGAGCTTCCGGAGCTGGCTGGCCGATGCGACCGCCGGTGAGGCACTGCTGGAGCTGGGCGGTGAGGCGTACGGAGACGCCTGATCGCGTCTGGCGGGGTGGGACGGCCGGGCTGCGGGACGCCCGACAGGCGGGCCGGCTCGGCACCGGAACGCAGCTCGATCTTCTTCGCTGAACATGTCGGAGTCGGTGCGCGGCGATGGGAGACTGTGGGTTGTGCGGAAGCAGGTTCGTGAGGGATCAGGGGAACAGCGGCGTTAGCGTGGTCGGTGCGGTCCCGCGCCGGTCCGGTGCGGCTCCCGGGCACGGCAGGCGCGGACGCTGGGTGCGAAGGAAACGAAACATGCAGGTCGGAGCCGAGTCTTGAGGATTCTGCACACATCGGACTGGCACCTGGGGCGGTCATTCCACCGGGTCTCACTGCTCGACGCGCAGGCCGACAGTCTCGACCATCTGGTGGCGACCGTGTGCGAACGCGAGGTCGACGCCGTCGTGGTGGCGGGTGATGTGTACGACAGGGCCGTGCCGCCGCTGTCCGCTGTCGAGCTCTTCGACCGGGCGCTGCACCGGCTCGCCGCCGTCGGCGTACCCACGGTGATGATCTCCGGAAACCATGACTCGGCCCGCAGGCTCGGCGTCGGCGCCGGTCTGATGGGCCGGGCCGGCATCCATCTGCGGACCGACCCCGCGGAGTGCGCCACCCCCGTCGTCCTGCGGGACGACCACGGCGATGTCGCGTTCTACGGACTTCCCTACCTCGAACCGGCCCTCGTCAAGGACGTGTTCAGAGCAGAGCGGGCCGGACACGAGGCCGTGCTGACGGCCGCCATGGACCGCGTCCGCGCCGACCTCGCGACACGGCCGGACTCCACCCGGTCCGTGGTGCTCGCCCACGCCTTCGTTGCGGGCGGCGCACCCAGCGACAGCGAGCGCGACATCACCATCGGCGGAGTGGCCGCCGTCCCCGCCGGAGTCTTCGACGGCGTCGACTACACGGCGCTCGGCCACCTGCACGGCAGTCAGGCCGTCACCGAGCGGGTCCGCTACTCCGGCTCTCCCCTCGCCTACTCCTTCTCCGAGGTGGACCACCGCAAGACCATGTGGCTGATCGACCTCGACGCCACGGGAGCGGTCGCCGCCGAACGGATCGACTTCCCGGTGCCCCGGCCGCTCGCCCGGCTCCGCGGCCGTCTCGACACCCTTCTCGACGATCCCACGCTGGCTCGGCACGAGGAGGCGTGGGTGGAGGCCACCCTCACCGACCCCGTCCGTCCGGACGAGCCGATGGCCCGTCTCACGGCGCGGTTCCCGCACACCCTCAGCCTCGTCTTCGAACCCGAGCGGGCCCCCGAGGACCCGCTCGCCTCGTACGCACAGCGCCTCAAGGGGCGCGACGACCAGCAGATCGCGGAGGACTTCGTGGCGCATGTCCGGGGCGGGAACGGGGCGGACGACCGGGAGCGTACGGTGCTGCGCGGCGCCTTCGACCACGTACGGGTGGACGACGGCGTACGCGAGGTGAACCGTTGAGACTCCACGGACTCACTCTCACCGCCTTCGGCCCGTTCGGCGCCACCCAGGAAGTCGACTTCGACGCGCTCTCGGCTGCCGGACTCTTTCTGCTGCACGGCCCCACCGGAGCCGGGAAGACCTCCGTCCTCGACGCCGTCTGCTATGGGCTGTACGGTGCGGTGCCCGGCGCCCGCCAGAGCCCCGGCACCTCGCTGCGCAGCGACCACGCCCCGGCCGGCCTCCCCACCGAAGTCCGGCTGGAACTGACCGTCGGCGGACGGCGCCTGGAGATCACCCGGCGCCCCGCTCAGCCCCGCCCCAAGAAGAAGGGCGACGGTTTCACCACCGAGAAGGCCCAGAGCTGGCTGCGCGAGTACGACCCCGAGAACGGCTGGCAGGCGCTCAGCCGTTCGCATCAGGAGATCGGTGAGGAGATCACCCAGCTCGTCGGGATGAGCCGGGACCAGTTCTGCCAGGTGGTGCTTCTGCCGCAGGGCGACTTCGCACGCTTCCTGCGCGCCGATGCCGAGGCACGCGGCAAACTGCTCGGCAGACTCTTCGACACCCGCCGTTTCGCGGCCGTCGAGGAACGCCTCACCGAACTGCGCCGTACCGCGGAAACCCAGGTCAAGGCCGGGGACGAACAGATTCTCGCGATCGCTCAGCGGATCGCCCAGGCCGCAGGACCGGCCGCCGGTGAACTGCCCCTGCCGGACGCCCAGCCCGGCGAACCGGGGCTGTCCGACGGCGTACTGGAGTGGGCCGCGGTCGCCCGCAGCGGCGCCCGGGAACGACTCGACATCGCCGAGTCCGTCCTGTCCGCGGCCGAGAGCCGACAGGCGGCAGCCCGCCGCGCACTCGACACCGAGCGCGAACTCGCCAGACTTCAGCAGCGGTACGAGGAGACGCGGCGCCGCGCCACCGAACTCGAAGCCCGTCGCCCCGACCGCGACCGTCACCACGACCGGCTCGACCGCGCCCGCAAAGCCGATCGCGTCGCCCCCGCACTGGAGTTGCGCGACGAGGCGGAGCGGGCGTATCGCACGGCGAGTGCGGCCCGCGAGCGCGCCCGCGGCCAGCTGCCGGACACCCTGGTCGATGCCGGCGCGGAACAGCTGGCGGCTCTGGAGCGCAGGCTCCGGCAGGAGCTGGGCGGCCTCGACGCCGCGCGTCGGGCCGAGCGGCGCAGCGCAGAGATCGACACCGAGCGGGCCGAACTGGAACGGCAGGCCCGGGCCGACGACGAACTGATCCTGGAGGCGGAAGGCTGGCTCGCGGGCTGGGAGTCCCACCGCCGCGGCCTTCAGGAACGCGTCGAAGCGGCGCAGGAGTCCGCGACCCGCGCCGAACAGCTGGCGGGCCGGCTGGAACCGGCCCGCCGACAACTGGAAGCGGCACGGCGTCGTGACGCGCTGGCGGCGGAGACGGTGGCCGCCGAGGAGCGGCTGGCCGCGGCCCGGGAAGGCGCGCTCGGAGCCCACGAGAAGTGGCTGGAGCTGCGCGAACGGCGGTTGCGCGACATCGCCGCCGAGCTCGCGGCGGAGCTGGTCGACGGCGAGGCCTGCAAGGTGTGCGGGTCGGGCGACCACCCGAAGCCGGCCCGCGCGGGCGACGGGCATGTCGACAAGGCCGCCGAGGAGACCGCTCTCGACACGTACCGGCGGGCCGAGCGTATCCGTACGGAGGCCGACCGGGAGCTCGGAGTCGTACGCGAGAAGCACGCTGCGGCGCGAGCGGCGGCGCGGCCCGTTGTGGGGAGTGCCGGCGGTGGCGGTGAGGCCCGCGCAGCTGAGCCGTCCGCCGATGACCTGGCCCGTGCCGGTGTCTCCTCTGCCGATGCGGCCGACGCCGTCACGTCACCGGCCCCCGATCCCACCGTCGCCGAACTCGACTCCCTTGTCACCCGGTTGGCGACCGAGCATGCCGAGGCACACCGCACCGCCGCCGGCACGCACGCCGCGCGCGAGGCTCTCGCAGCCGCCGAACGGGAGCAGACCGAGCGGCTCGAAGGGAGGCAGTCGGCCGAGCGCCGCGCCGCTGCCCGGACCTCCCGGCGGGAAGGGCTCGACCGAGAACAGTCCGCGCTGGAGGCCGAGCTGGTGACCGCCCGAGGGGAGTCCGGCAGCGTCGCCGCGCATGCCGCCCTGCTGGAACGCCGGGTCGTCCTGCTTGCCGACGCCGCCGAGACGGTGCGCGCCGAGGAGGCTGCGGCGCAGCGCAGCAAGGAGGCCGACGGCCGGCTCGCGGACGCGGCGTTCCGGGCCGGCTTCGACACCCCGCAGGCCGCCGCGGCGACCCTGCTCTCCGCTTCCGAGCAGCGCGAACTCCAGCACCTGATCGACGCCTGGCAGGCCGAGGCCGTCGCTGTCGCCGACCGGCTCGCCGAGGTGGAGACCCGCGCCGCCGCCGAACGTCCGCAGGCCGACCCGGACGCGGCACAGGCGGCGTACGACACGGCCGAGCGACGGCTGAGGGACGCCGCCGCCACGCTCGCCGCCGCCCGGGAGCGCTGTACCGAACTCGGCCGGCTGTCGCGCCGCGCGGCGGACGAAGTGCGCAGACTGGGACCACTGCGCGAGGAGTACGACCGGGTCGCACGGCTCGCCGGGCTCACCGCCGGAACCTCGGCCGACAATGAACGCAAGATGAGGCTGGAGTCATACGTGCTCGCCGCCCGGCTCGAACAGGTCGCGGCCGCCGCCACCGCACGGCTGCAGCGCATGTCGTCGGGCCGCTACACACTGGTCCACTCCGACGCGCGCACCGGAGGCCGCCGGGCCGGCCTCGGGCTGCATGTCGTCGACGCCTGGACCGGCCGCGAGCGCGACACGGCGACGCTCTCCGGAGGAGAGACGTTCTTCGCCTCGCTCGCGCTGGCGCTCGGCCTCGCCGATGTCGTCACCGACGAGGCGGGCGGGGTCCGGCTGGACACGCTCTTCATCGACGAGGGGTTCGGCAGCCTGGACGACCAGACCCTGGACGAGGTGCTCGACGTACTGGACTCGCTGCGTGAGCGGGACCGCAGCGTCGGCATCGTCAGCCATGTCGCCGATCTGCGCCGCCGTATCCCCGCCCAGCTCGAAGTGGTCAAGGAGCGGCACGGATCGGCGGTGCGGCACCGGGCCGGCAGCGCGATCAGCGGCTGATGGCCCGCCGGGGGAGGGGCGAGGAGTAGACGACGCCGGTGGTGACGGAGCCGAGCGCGCCGATCTTTCCCGAGATCCGTTCCAGGTGGCTCATCGACCGGGCGGTGACCTTGAGTACGAAGCAGTCGTCGCCGGTGACATGGTGGGCCTCCACGATCTCGGGCGTGGTGTCGAGGAGATCGTGGAACGGCTTGTAGTTGCCGTGTGGATAGCGCAGCCGTACCAGGGCGAGAATCGCCAGGCCGAGCCGCTCCGGGTCCACCACGGCGGCGTACCCACTGATGATGCCCGCCTCCTCCAGACGGCGCACCCGCTCCGTCACCGCGCTGGGGGACATGGCGACCTCGCGGGCCAGTTCGGCGAAGGTGGCCCGGCCGTCGCGTTGCAGGACATCGAGGATGCGCCAGTCGGTGGCGTCCGGGGAATAGTCGGTCATGCCGCGAGGCAACAGGGAATTCCCCGGCGAATCAAGCGGTGTGCCGGGCGTCTCTACTTCCCGTTGCAGATCACCGGCCGTAGATTTTTGGTCATGACTTCGCAGCTCACCGCCTCCGCCGCCAACCCCGTCCTCCGCGTCCCGCCGGCCTCCCCGGCCGCGGCTGCCGCCTACTTCGGCGCCTCGCTCGCGTTCCACGCCGATGTTTCCGACGTCGCCGCCGCGCTCGCGGCCGATGGGGACCCCGGCTTCGTCGTCCTCGACTCCCGGTCCACCGCCTCCTGGGACCAGGGGCACATCCCCGGCGCCGTCCACCTGCCCACCGCGCTCATCGCCGAGCGGGCCCAGGACCTCCTCGACCCGGCGGTGCCCGTGGTCACGTACTGCTGGGGCCCCGGCTGCAACGGCGCCGCCCGTGCCGCGCTGGCCCTCGCCGAACTGGGCTACCAGGTCAAGGAGATGCTCGGCGGGTTCGAGTACTGGGCGCGCGAGGGCTTCGAGTTCGAGACCTGGGAGGGGCGCGAGCGGCGCACCGCCGACCCGCTCACCGCACCCGTCGACTCGGACGACTGCGGCTGCTGAACGGCGCAAGCCACACGGTCCGACGGGCCGTCCGCCGTCGCTCACGGCTCCAGCGATCGGGCCGATCCGCGGACTCCGGACTCGCACAGCAGCAGGAGAAAGCGGGTGGCCGACGACGGCCGGGCCCATGGCACCGAACCGGGCCCGGCCGTCGTCTCACTGAGGTGGTCCGGGGTCAGAGCTTCGACAGCTCGTCGACCAGATCGTCCAGCCCCAGCGGCCCCTGCGACAGGGCGGCCATGTGCCAGGCCTTGGCGTCGAACGCGTCGCCGTGCGCCGTGCGGGCGTTCTCCCGGCCCAGCAGCCAGGCGCGCTCGCCCAGCTTGTAGCCGATGGCCTGACCCGGCATGGACAGGTAGCGAGTCAGTTCGCTCTCCACGAACTCCGCAGGCCGGCCGCTGTGGTTGCCGAAGAACTCCTGGGCCAGCTCAGGCGTCCACCGCTCGCCGGGATGGAAGGGGGAGTCCGCCGGGATCTCCATCTCGGCGTGCATGCCGATGTCCACGATCACCCGGCAGGCGCGCATCATCTGCGCATCCAGGTAGCCGAGGCGCCGCTCGGCATCGGGCAGGAAGCCCAGCTCGTCCATCAGCCGCTCCGCGTACAGGGCCCAGCCCTCGGCATTGGCGCTGACCATGCCGATCGACGCCTGGTAGCGGGAGAGGCTGTCGGCGACATGCGTCCACTGCGCGATCTGCAGGTGGTGGCCGGGCACGCCCTCGTGGTACCAGGTGGAGACCAGGTCGTACACCGGGAAGCGGGTCTCGCCCATGGTGGGCAGCCAGGTGCGGCCGGGACGCGAGAAGTCCTCGGACGGGCCCGTGTAGTAGGGAGCCGCGGCGCCGCCGGGCGGTGCGATCCGGGACTCCACCTTCCGTACCCGCTCGGCGAGTTCGAAGTGTGTGCCGTCGAGTGCTTCGATGGCCTCGTCCATCAGACCCTGCAGCCAGGCCTGGACCTCGTCGACACCCTCGATGTGCTTGCCGTGCACATCGAGATGGGCCAGCGCCTCCCAGGGACCCGCGCCCGGCAGCACCTTCTCGGCCTCGGCCTTCATCTCTGCGAGCAGCCGGTGGTACTCGGACCAGCCGTACGCATACGCCTCGTCGAGATCCAGATCGGTGCCGTTGAAATAACGCGACCAGCGGGCGTACCGCTCACGGCCCACCGTGTCGGGCGCACCCTCGATCGCGGGGGCGTACACCTCGCGCATCCAGTCGCGCAGCGCCACCAAGGACTCCGTGGCCTGCCGGGCGGCGTCGTCCAGATCGGCGCGCAGCGCGTCCGGGCCCGGAGCGACGAAGCTCTGGAAGAACCCCGTCCCGTCGTCGCCGATCCACTCGGTCAGCTGGGCGATAAAGGTGGTGGTGGCCCGGGGACCGCCGTACAGCTTCCGGTCCAGACCCAGCGCCAGGGAGGTGCGGTACCCCTCCAACGCCGCGGGAACCGCGCGCAGCCGCTCCACGATCGCAGCCCAGTTCTCGTCGGTCTCGGTCGGCGTCACCGTCAGCACCTCGCGGACGCTGTGTGCCGGCGAGTGCAGATTGGAGACGGCGCGCAGGCTCTCCTCGGCCTCGTGGACGGCGAGTTCCGCCGTCAGCCGCTCGCGCAGCAGGCGGCCGCAGCGGCGCTCGGCATCGCTGTCCGCACCCGGCAGCTGTTCGGCCGCGTCGAGCTTCAGGAGGGTGGTGCGGGCCAGTTCGGCAAGAGCTTCCTGCCCGGCGGGGGAGAAGTCGGGAAGACGGCTGTAGCTTTCCTCGACACCGAGGTAGGTGCCTGCGATCGGGTCGAGTTCGATGAACGCGTCGACGTAATCGTCGGCGACCTGGCGGGGCAGTGAGCTGTGCGTAGTGTCTGACATGCGAACATCCTCGTACGGCCAGGGGTTCCGCGTCACTAGCATTCAGGCTCGACGGCCTGTCGCATATGTGACAGGACCGCACTTGGTCATGCGGCCGTGGCAGCCGGTCCCGGTCGTTCGGCCGCGGTGACCGGTCCCGGTCGTTCGGCGCGGTGACCGGGCCCGGTCATCGGGTCTCTGCGGACCGCCCGGGCGCTGCGGACGACGGAGGCAGCAGCGGCCCGCACTCCCACTGCTGGAATATCAGCCGGGTCTCGACCCGGGCCACCTCGCGGCGCGACGTGAACTCGTCCAGCACGAGCCGCTGCAGATCGGCCGTGTCCGTGACGGCCACATGGACCAGGTAGTCGTCGGGCCCGGTCAGATGGAAGAGTGCACGGGACTCCGGCAGCGCCCTGATCCGCTCGACGAACGGGCCGATGAGCTCCCTGCGGTGCGGGCGGACCTGTACCGAGAGGAGCGCCTCCAGACCGCGGCCGAGCCGGGCCGGGTCGAGACGGAGCTGATGGCCGAGAATCACCCCCGAGCGACGCAGCCGGGTCACCCGGTCCAGACAGGTCGACGGTGCGACCCCGACCTCGGTGGCCAGCTCACGGTAGGTGGTCCGCGCATCGTTCTGCAGCAGCCGCAGAATGTGCAGATCCACCGGGTCCAGGACGACAGAATCGGTCATTCACCGAACGTAGCACGGCGTTTCATCGCCCCAGCCCGGTGGCTGTTCAGAGTGGCGTCATGGACACCGAAGCCTCGATGCGCCCCTCGACAACACCCCGGTCCAGGGCGCTGGCCACCGAAGCCGTGCACGCCGGACGCGACGACCTCGCTGCACTCGGCCTGCACGCCCCGCCGATCGATCTGTCCACCACTTACCCCTCGTACGACTCCAGGGGAGAGGCGGAACGGATCGACACCTTCGCCACCACCGGGGCCAAGCTCGACGGGCCGCCCGTCTACGCCCGGCTCGACAACCCGACCACGGCCCGATTCGAGACGGCACTCGCCCGGCTCGAGGGGACCGCGAGTGCCGTGTCGTTCGCCAGCGGAATGGCGGCGCTCACCGCCGTTCTGCTGGTCCGCGCGAGCATGGGGCTGCGCCATGTGGTCGCCGTCCGCCCGCTCTACGGCTGCAGCGACCATCTCCTCGGCGCCGGGCTGCTGGGTACCGAAGTCACCTGGACCGATCCGGCGGGCATCGCGGGAGCCATCCGTCCGGACACAGGTCTGGTGATGGTCGAGACACCGGCGAACCCGACGCTCGCCGAGGTCGACATCCGGGCGCTCGCGCACTCCTGCGGCTCGGTGCCGCTGCTCGTCGACAACACCTTCGCCACCCCCGTCCTGCAGCGGCCCGTCGAGCACGGGGCCAGGATCGTCCTGCACAGCGCGACCAAGTACCTGGGCGGGCACGGCGATGTGATGGGCGGGGTCGTCGCCTGCGACGAGGAGTTCGCGGCCCGGCTGCGTCAAGTCCGCTTCGCCACGGGCGGGGTGCTGCATCCGATGGCCGGATATCTGCTGCTGCGCGGGCTTTCCACTCTGCCGGTGCGGGTGCGGGCCGCATCCGCGAGCGCCGCCGAACTGTCCCGCAGGCTGACCGCCGACCCGCGCATCGCCCGGGTCCACTACCCGAAGGTGGGTGGGGCGATGGTCTCCTTCGAGGTGTACGGGGATCCGCACCGGGTGATCTCCGCCGTACGGCTCATCACGCCGGCGGTCAGCCTGGGCAGTGTCGACACGCTGATTCAGCATCCGGCGTCCATCAGCCACCGCATTGTGGATGAGGGAGACCGGCAGGCCGCGGGTGTCGGGGACCGGCTGCTGCGCATGTCGGTCGGCCTGGAGGACGTCGAGGACCTGTGGGCCGACCTGTGTCAGGCGCTCAGCGACCCGCCTGCTCGTACGGCGGCAGGGACCGTACCGGAGTCGCTGCCAACCGGGCGGTGATGACGAGCGTGCCCTCCTCGATCTGGTAGTCGAGAGGCAGCGCGAGGGCCCGCATCGCGGCGACCATGCCGGTGTTGGACGCCTGTGTGACCGCGTAGACGCTCTCGCAGCCGGCCTCGATGGCGAGCGCCACCAGACGGCTCAGCAGCGTGGAGCCGATGCCACGGCGCTGCCATTCGTCCTCGACAAGGAGGGCGACCTCGGTCTCGTCGCCGTCCCAGAGGAGGTGGCCGAGGGCGACGAGCCGGCCGGAGGCCGTCTGAACGGCCAGGGTGCGGCCGAACCGGGGGCTCAGCAGGTGGTCCAGATAGCGGTCGGCGTCACGGACCGGACCGTGGTACCGCAGCCGCAGTGTCTGATCGGAGCAGCGGTCGTGCATGGCGCGGGCGGCTGCCAGGTCGCTCCGGTCCGCGCGGCGCACGGTGATCTCGTTGCCCTCGGGGAGTGTGAGCACGTGCTCGCTGCGCGGGACACGGGGGCCGAGCCGCGCGTCGAGCTCGACCAGGGCGCGGGCCCGGGCGAACTCGGTGGGCGTGAACGGCAGATAGGGCCGTTCGATCGTGATCGCACCGCCGGACGGGTCGCGCAGCCGCATCACGGTCTCCTCCAGTACCCCCTCGACCGGTGCGGTCTCGCCGGTGGCGCGGCCACTGATCGAGACGGCCGGGAGCGAGTGGATGGTGCAGCGCCCGAGCAGCTGACGCAGGGCGAGGGGGAGTTCGGCCGCATCCAGGGCGGTGCGGGTGGCGAGACCCAGAATGCGCGTCGGGGCATCCACCAGATCGTGCGCGTCGGCACGCTCGATCCAGGTGGAACTGCCGCCCGCGGCGGAGATCGCCCGGCTCAGCTGCTGAGCCTGGAGCGGGGCCGGGGCACGCAGCAGGAACTCGTCGACCGTGCCCTCGGCCAGGGGGTGCGTCTGAAGGGTGAGGATGTCGACCCGGTGCCGGGCTAGCGCGAGGCACAGCGTGGCCAGGCTGCCGGGGGTGTCCCGGACCGTGGTGCGCATGCGCCACAGCACCGTCTCCTCGGCGGACACGGCAGGGCCTGCGGCGGTGGGCGTAGACACCGGAGCGACGGCTCCGGCCGTCGTGCCGGTACGTGCGGCGGCGGTGAGGCGGTCGGCGGAACGGTCCGGGTCCGTGCTGTCGTAGTCGGCGATCAGGCCGTCGGCGGTCGGCGGCGGAGCGTGGCTGTGCCGCCGTGCCCACCATGTGTGGAACGTGGCCGTGGCAGTCAGCGCCAAGGCCGAGGCGACCAGCAGATACGGCCCGTCCGGCTGGTGCCCGATCAGGTTGGCGATCGCATCGGCCACCGCGACCGCGGTGAACAGGGCGGCCAGTTCGATCAGGTCCCGCCGCCAGTGGTGGGGACGGCGGGCACTCTTCGCAGATGTCACATCAGTCATGGCTCCACTGTGACGGGGCGGTGTTGCCTGATCACGAACGCCTTGTGACTGATGGGTTAAGTATGGATCTAGTGCTCTATCATCCGTTTTGGCTGGTTTATGTCTTGAGTGATGGCGGTTGTGGCGGTGCGTGCGCGGGTCGCGGCAGCTTGTGAACGGTTCGCAGCGGGTGCGGGCAGCGTGGCGCGTGGTGGGGCGGGCCGATCGGGGGCCGCCCGGTTACGGCCAGGCGCGTCCGGTTACGGCACGATGTCCACGGCCGTCGTACCCCGTCACCACCGGGTCGAGCGAGGAAGCCAGGGTCCGCCGGCAGCAGCGCGCCGACGCCACGTCGGCATGGCCCGCAGGTCGCGGGCGGCGGTCCTCGGAGTAGGCCAAGCCCCGTACGGATCGGGTCATACACAAACCGTAGAACCCACCACTGACAATCGGCCCCGGTCAGCTGTCCGGGGCCGCCGCCCGCGCTCGTCAGCGGCGCAGGCTCACTGTCCGACGCGTCCCGGCTGCAGCACCTTGGTGAACAGCACCGAACCGCCCTGAGCCCGCAGTCGCACCGTCAACTCCCCACTGCCACCGTCGATATCGACCTCGCCGAAGAACTGCGGCGACTCCATCGGCGACACATTCGCCCGGTCGGGCGCCCGCACGAAGACCCGATCGGGACCGAACGTGCCGTCCAGCGCATTGGCGGGGAAGCCACCGGCGGCCAGCGGCCCCGAGACGAACTCCCAGAACGGAGCGAAGTCCTTGAACGCCGCACGCTCGGGGGCGTAGTGCTGCGCCGATGTGTAGTGCACATCGGCCGTCAGCCAGAGTGTGCCGGTGATCCGGCGGTGCTTGATGAACCGCAGCAGCTCCGCGATCTGCAGCTCACGGCCGAGCGGGGCGCCGGGATCGCCCTGGGCCACCGCTTCGAAGTCCGTCGCACCGTCCGTGACGACCAGTCCCAGCGGCATGTCCGCGGCGATCACCTTCCACACCGCGCGGGACCGCGACAGCTCGCGCTTGAGCCAGTCGAGCTGCTCGGCGCCGAGGATGCCCGTGGTGTCGTCGGGCTGCCGGCCGGGGGAGTTGGCGTTGCGGAACGACCGCATGTCGAGAACGAACACGTCGAGGAGCGGGCCGTGCCGCACCACCCGGTGCACCCGGCCGTCGCCGGACGACGCGTGCAGCGTGGACACCGGGAAGTACTCGCGGAACGCCCGCATCGAACGCGCGGCCAGGACGTCGACGTTCTTCTCGGTGTACCGGACGTCGTCCAGGATCTGTCCCGGATACCAGTTGTTGCGGACCTCGTGGTCGTCCCACTGGATGATCGACGGCACCTGCGCGTTGAACTTTCTCACGTTGTCGTCGAGGAGGTTGTAGCGGAAGTTCCCGCGGTACTCGGCGAGCGTCTCGGCGACCTTCGCTTTCTCCTCGGTGGTGATGTTGCGCCAGACCCGGCCGTCGGGAAGCGTCACGCTCGGCTCGATCACCCCGTCCGCGTAGATGTTGTCACCGCTGCAGAGAAAGAAGGGCTCTCCTGCCGTATGAGTGGGTCACTCTGTGGCGGGTTGGCGGCCGGGGAGGGTGGGACGTTCTCCGGCGAGGGTGAGCATGACGAGGGCGAT